>NZ_DJTA01000024.1:0-147001 GCF_002440335.1 Sphingobacterium sp. UBA6320
TCTTTCCTGTCACGCCTTTAATCGCACCATCTTGGAATTGAAATATAACCCTGCTATCAGTGTCGCAACGCTGCCTTATGCCTTTAATCGCACCATCTTGGAATTGAAATATTGGAATTGAGACAGATGGAAAACCTGTTTTCTCAACCTTTAATCGCACCATCTTGGAATTGAAATTCTACAATAGCTAGATCAGGTCGATGGGATCCAAAACCTTTAATCGCACCATCTTGGAATTGAAATTTATCTAGCTCTTGGATCAATCTTTTTTGCCACTCAACCTTTAATCGCACCATCTTGGAATTGAAATAATTAACGCCACTCAGTTATCAAAGCCTTGATCACCTTCGGCAGTCAAGCAAACAGCAACCTCCAGTCCATATTTAAACCCTACAACTTACTGGTTATTTAACTAAATAAACTTAAATTTGAATTAAAAGGCCTCAATCCGATCATAGAAAAAATATTGGAATGGTGCTGAGTTGAAATAGGCATTCTTACAAAAAATTGAAATGATTGTAAACAACAAAATAGGAATTACACTATCTGGTGGTGGTTTCAGAGGAATCGCGCATTTGGGCATCCTGCAATATCTAAAGGAATTAGATATACAACTTCACGCGATATCTGGAGCAAGTGCTGGAGCCTTGGTTGGTGCTTTTATAGCCGAAGGGTACGCTCCGCTAGAGATATTGGAACTGGTAAAAGTAGAAAAATTCTTCACCTATTCCGACTTTTCTATTAGAACGGATGGACTGTTTAGTGCAGATATATTTGAAAAAATTATTAAAAAGTATATTCCTCACGACAGTTTCGAAGGCTTAAAAATGCCGCTTTATGTTGCCGTGACGGATTTAACTAATGCGGAGTCGCTGATCTTTAATCAAGGTTCACTATCTTTTGCGGTTAAATCTTCTTGCTGTTTTCCTTTGGTATTTCAACCTGTAGCTTATAAAAACAACCGTTTTCTGTGTGATGGAGGAATAGTGAATAACTTTCCGGTGGAGCAGATCAAAGCGACCTGCAACAAAAGTATCGGCATCAATGTCAATCCGGTCAACCGCTCTGAAGGTCGACTCAACTACAAACAGATTGTGGAACGCATCATCCGGATCACGACTTCCAATATTAGGGCTGAAGCTCCTGGTGATTGCGATATATTCTTACAGCCGGAGGAGATCAATCAGTTTAAAACATTTGACACCAGTAAAGTGGATCAGATATACCAGTTTGGATATAACTATGCTAAAGCATTTGACAAGGAATTTATCACCTTGAAGAAGGAGGTTGGTTAATACCTCCGCTCGTTCATTCCGACGGGAAAGATTTCTTCACTTTTAACCTGCTGGTGCAGGATAGAAAACGGTTTATTTCAATTCCTTTATAAGAGCGTGGTCTATTAATTCTCTTTTCTCCTGATCTATTTCACATCTCGTGGCATAATCTTTCCAATTACGTACAATTTGCAGACAGTCATTGATTGCATTTTCCGGATATCGAATGGAATTTTGCTCGGCTATCGTCAGTAGATCTGCTCTCAAAAAATCCTTGCGCTTGCCGTTGACACTTAAATTATGCTGGCTCACCCAAACACTGTCAGGACGGTATGCGAAACAGATGTCGTATGCAGGTGCTAATGTCCACTTTCCTCTGCGATCCATTAAAAAGGCAAAGTTCTTGGTATGATCGTCACAATTTCGTGCGATGATATTAAAGACCATGCGCTTGTACATTTGCTCTGCTTCTGCATAGCTCAACCGCAACTGACGCATGGTTTGAAAGACTTGCTCATAGCTATAGGAGGAAATATTTGCAAAATCATAATGCTGCAAGGCACACAATGTCTGGCTGTGAATTTTTTGATTGCCGGCTATACGATCAAAACGTTTGGTCATGAAGTGCACCCGATTATTTTCTTCAATCAATCGCGATTCCATCATGTCAATACCAAAGTCTATGGCCATCTGATAATAAGCCATCTCGACTCTTCCGTATCCTTTTGACACACCAAATTGCACGTCGCTCACCTCGTCAAACTTGATTAACCAATGCTCAAAACCTTCGTCAACTAACGTTTGTCCAGATCTCACCTGTCCCGTCTGTTCATTATAAGCGATGATGGCTTTGGGACGTGCACCTCCTGCCGAAGTTCCCATTTTCAACACATCCAACATCACATCTTCCATGCTTTTATTGGTTTTTAGGTTGATGGTCTCCTTGTTCTCCAATAAAGCTTTTGTGGTTTCGATCAAATCACTTAATTCTACCTCATAAGAAGCTGACTCCTTGCTCAACACGGGTTCGAATTCTAAGGCTCCCATTCCACGTTTACCAATAAAGCAGAGCAACTCTACGGGATTCAGACTATTATCAGGACGCCCCTGTCGGGCAAGCCAGGCATTTATTAAATCTCTCCCGTAACGATCTGGTAAAGCATCTGCTAAAAGCCCGGGCAAACCTTTGAAAGTTTCACTATCCCTGAATTCCGGAAAATTATATATTCTATTTTTTGCCGGCATTTTAATGGGGGCAATAGGAAAGCGGTCTATTGGAAATTTGGGGTCGTACTCAAAACTAGCAAGACCTCGATCTGCATCCCAGGCGACTGCGCCTACGCGCCGCCCGTAGATATTGATAAATGCTGTCGTTACCATCCCAAATCGTTTATATCTGGATGCTCAGATTGTGATCTAGAGGCTCGTTTACGTTGCTGCTTTTCGCCCTTTGCCAGTTGTAAAGGGCTTAATTCTTCTCTTACTTCAAAATCATTTAACACATACAGCGCATTTAAGGTGCGTAATATTTTAATCAGATTGATGAGCGATATATTGTCTCCGCGCTCGACCAAACTTAAGGTAGAGCGGCTAATAGCGGCTTGTGCTGCCAACTCGCTTTGGGTTAGGTTTTGCTTGATCCGGGTCTGTTGAATAAACCAACCTACTTTTTGAAGAATGGCTTTATCCGACAGCAAGCTAATGTCCACTATATCATTCATAAGCATAATTTTTCAGTATTAATGCGTATTATTTCATTCATTAAAGTAATATAAAATAATCACAATCTAATGTACGAAATAAAATGCATAAAGAGCAAAATAACTACTGTATGCCTCAAATATCACTCATTAAGTAAAATGAAAAATTACCTTAGTTCTTATCCATGCTTCTGAGCGGCATCTTCTCGAAAGGAAATAAAATCTGCTAATGTATATTCTGGACAAGCGCCTTCCTGAGCAGTAACAAATGCGCCTAAGGAAACGGCTTGATGCATCATTGCGGTTGCGGAAGTTCCCTGCTCCAATCTTTTGGATAAAAAACCGGCCAAAAAGGAGTCACCACTACCAACAGTATCTTTTACTTGAATAGGAATGGTCGGTATGGAATAAAAATCATGATGATCGGCATATAGCGCTCCTTTACTCCCCTTGGATACGACCACCTCTCCAATACCAAAGGTATCTCGCAGAAAATTCACACTATCCTCTTCTGTGGTATACGACTTACCCATAAAATCAATCAGCATACGCAGTTCGGCTTTATTAAATTTGGCCAAGTGCGTTTTATACAACAGATCTTTTATAATATGTACATCATAATGTGGTGCACGCAGATTGATATCGAAAACAGGGTATGAACTCGCTTCTAACAATTGGAATAGGGTGTTTCTTGTTCGTTCGTTGCGGGTAGCCAATGATCCAAAAACCAGTGCATCGGATGTGGCTACCATAGCCTGGTTGACAGGATTCAACTCCATATAATCCCACGCTACGTCGCTAACAATATCATAGTGCGCATCATGATGTTCATCGATCGTAGCGACAACGGTGCTTGTTGGATAGGTATTGTTGATCTGTATTCCTGCTGTCGAGATTTTCCAGTCCTGTATTTTTTGCAATAGTTCACGGCCTAATTCATCATGTCCAACACTGCTGATCATATTGACTTCAACGCCCATTTTAGAGAGATGGTAAGCGACATTGAAAGGTGCTCCTCCAGCTCTTCGATCTCCTCCCGGGAATATATCCCATAGTACTTCGCCAAAACAGGCTACTTTAATATCAGGTGTTGCCATATGAGTTTTTAATAAAAATATATTGAACAGAAAAATGACAGGAGCGGTCTTTAATACGCAATCCTACTCTTTCTATGTGCTAATTTACTCATAATTGAAGAAATGATTGGCGATCAATCTGATCCTGTTGTAAAATTATTAAAAATAGGCCTGTATCATCCTCTATTTTAAAGTATATTTTGAAAGTTGCAC
Organism: Sphingobacterium sp. UBA6320; assembly: GCF_002440335.1. Classification (NCBI taxonomy): domain Bacteria; kingdom Pseudomonadati; phylum Bacteroidota; class Sphingobacteriia; order Sphingobacteriales; family Sphingobacteriaceae; genus Sphingobacterium; species Sphingobacterium sp. UBA6320. Next base: position 4,264 of record NZ_DJTA01000024.1, read on the forward strand.
TTAACTTCTTAATTTAAAGACAATATTATAACCCTATTTTTAATAAAATAATAAGTCTTGAATAAAAATAAAGATCAAATTATTGCGAATGCCTTTTCCGAGATCAAAGATTTTTATGATCAACATGGCCGGATTCCGATAAGGCGTGAACGTGAAGCTATCAATACGATCGCGCGTCGGTACTTTGGAACCTGGAATAATTTTATAGCTGCTGCAGGCTATCAACCTAACGTAAAAAAAACAACAGCACAGATTACCGAGGAATTGTTTAAAATGGTACATGATTTTTATCAATTACATGGACGCATCCCGATGCGTCGAGAATTTACCAGGAAAAATGGTACTATATGTAAATATTTTGGATCGTGGAATAAATTTATAGCTGCTGCCGGCTATGAACCTAATTCGCGAAGGGTACCGTCCAAGATGAAACTTAAAAACTCCTTACTGCAATACTATCTGAAACATCAAAAGGTCCCAACTATTGGAGATTGCCGAGCCAAGAATGGTCTTTACAATCATTTGTCGTATTTTACACATTTTGGACTTAATTCATGGCCAGATGTACTCGAATATGTCGGTCTCCGTTCCTATTTTAGAATCACCACGATGACTGATGCCGAAGCGAAAGAAGAGGTCATCAACCTCATCAAAAAACATAAAATTAAATACGGCAAAACATATGAAAAATTGAAACCTGAAAATTTTCCTTCGCTATGGTACCTCAAAGAAAAGTTTGGGTGGAATAATCTGTGCTATATGGCAGGAACAAAGATACCGGTGACTAAATTTAGCGTTAAAGACCACTACTTGAATCTGAAGAAAAATACAAGTAAGCCAACCGCAAAAGAACTGGCTAAAAAGATGAAAATATCACCTAGTGGTATCGTCTGGAATCTCAACCAACCTTTGAATGATTTTATTCTATCGATAGGACATGAACCTGCACATAAAACACCGACAAGATGTAAGCTCACGAAAAAACAACTTGCCGAACTTTATAAAACAAAAAGCTTAGCACATGGATATCCAAATGGTATGCCCCGGGATAAATTACAGGAACTGACCGGATATTCAAGAGATATTTACGAAAAGAGGTTTTTTTCTATGAATGGTCTTCGGCTCGTGTGTCATTTTAAGTTAGCATTTAGGGGAGGTAAAAAATATTCGGAAGAAGAGCTGCGCGATATCTTAAATAAACCTCCCTATCGAAATCACAGATAACATCAATATAAAACCCTCAATGTAGTCATTGAGGGTTTTATTACGCTATATTTCCATATGGTTTACGCTTTTTCTTTACGATAAGCGAGATAGAAAACAACGGGTAAAATGGTGAACGAAAGCACCAAACAGATCAACAGTCCACCTACAATCATGATGGCCAGTGGTTTCTGGATTTCAGAACCCATCCCTGTTGATAGGGCTGCCGGCAGTAGACCCATCGATCCCATTAAGGCGATCATGACTACAGGCCTGATCCGGCTTCGGACTCCTTGTATAATGGAATCTTTCAATTTCATTTTATGCTTGAGGTTGTCGCGGATGACTCCAATGAGTACGATCCCATCAATCGTGGCGACGCCAAATAGGATAATGAAACCAATACCTGCCGATATCCCAAAGATGGTACCTGTGGCCCAAAGTGAAATAAATCCTCCGATAAAGGCAAAAGGCAACGTGAGCGAGGCAATAGCGGTATCTTTTACATTGCCAAAATTGGCATATAGCAACAATAAAATCAGAACTAAAGAAATCGGAACTACTAAAGCAAGTTGCTTGGCAGCACGTTCTTTACTCTCAAACTCTCCTGCCCACTCCATGTGATTTTCTTTTGGCAGACTGACTTCTGCGGCTACTACTTCTTTGGCTTCTGCGATGGTACTGCCCAAATCACGACCGTCGATGCTAAATCCAACACCGATATAACGGCTATTGCCTTCACGATAGATAAATGCAGGTCCTGTCTGGTAATTGATACTTGCTATTTCCTGTAAAGGGATATTCTGCCCATTACTGGTGGGGATCAAAATATTGCCAATTTTGGTGGGCGTATCGCGATAGGCTTCTTGAAAACGAAGGATGACATCAAACTGTCGATCGCCCTCATAAAAGGTCGTCGCTGCCTGTCCGCCGATCGTCATTTCAATAACAGCCTGTACATCGCGTGTCTGAATCCCATATTTTGCCATCTTTGAATCGTGCAACTGAATCTTCAATTCCGGTAATCCAATATTCTTATACACATTGAGGTCGGTAATACCCTGAACCTTTGAAATGGATTTGGCCACTTGATTTGCATATTTCTCCAGATCGTAGAGATCGTCGCCAAAGATCTTGATCACTAATGAACTCTTCACACCAGCAACGTATTCTTCCACATTGTCTTGGATGGGCTGACTGAATCCAAATGTAATACCGGGATAGTGATCTAATTTGGCTCGCATTTCTTGAATAATATCTTCTTTGGATACGTTTCTCTTCCAGTCGCTCGCATCTTTCAACTGGACATTGAACTCGATATTAAAAAATCCGGTAGGATCTGTTCCATCATTTGGCCGACCAGTTTGTGTTAAAATAAAATCAATCTCTTCACAATCTTTCTGCATCAGTTTTTTCATTTCTGTCGTCAAACGGGTCGATTCTTTCAAATTGACGCTATTGGGCAAAGTCGCACGGATGTAAATGGCTCCCTCGTTGAGCTTGGGTAAAAATTCAGATCCATAGTGCATAAATTTGAAAAGACATAAGGCTAAAATGCCTAAAAATAGACCAATGGTCGCTTTCTTATATCGAAATGCGGTGGCATACATACCAAAAATTGTTTTCTGGAAAAATCGTGTGATCATATTTTCCTTCTCCTCCATATTTTTGGTAAACAACAATTTACACATCGCCGGAACATAGGTCAAACTTAAGATCAGGGATCCTAATAACGCGTAACCCAATGTAAATGCCAATGGGGTAAACATCTTTCCCTCTACTTTTTGAAAGGAGAAGATCGGCAATAGTGCAACGATCAAAATTAGCAGTGCAAAGAAGATGTAGGAGGCTACACTACCTGCACTTTTCTTGATCACCCCCAGCTTGCTCATTTTGGCAAAACGCTCTGCCCCTACCCGATGCGATAAGGTAGCCATGGCAACGAAAACAGTTTCGACAATAACAAGAGTTCCCTCCAGCAACAGTCCAAAATCTAAAGATCCCATGGAGATCAGGTTGGCCGGCAATCCTTGTATTTTGAGCATAATAATCGCAAACAGGAATGCGAGCGGTATGACCGAGGCGACGATAAAGGTGGACTTCCAGTTGTAAAGAAAAATAAAAACAATCAGTGATACCAACAGGATCCCTTCTACCAAGTTTTTAGATACTGTCTTGACGGTATTGTCCACCAATTTGGTTCTATCGATAACAGTTTCGATCTTCACATTGTCGGGCAATGTGCGTTCGTTCAGTTCGGTAATTTTTGCTTTCAGATTTTCAATTACAGCTGATGGATTTTCTCCACGCAGCATGACCACAATCCCTTCGACCATATCGTTGTGTTCATTGTAGCCGACCTGTCCTAAACGGGGTTTATGGGAGATGACCACTTCGGCCACATTCTTAATTAAAATGGGGGTAGAACCGTTTAATTTAATCGTAATATTGCCAATATCCTCGATCTTATCCAATAGACCTACTCCACGCACGACATACGCTTGACTTCCCTGTTCGATGACATCTCCACCCACATTGACATTGGACTTGGATACGGCTTCATAAACATCTAATGGAGAAAGGTCAAAATTTTTCAATTCTGTTGGATTGATTTTGATTTCATAGGTTTTCTCTTCTCCACCAAAACTCACCACATCGGCAACTCCAGAGACAGAAAGCAATTCGCGCTCAATCACCCAGTCCTGTATGGCTGTAATTTCCTTCAATGGAAGATCACTTTTGATCACATAGCGAAAGATTTCTCCTGTCGCTCCCGAGGGAGGTTCAATTTCAGCACTGGCACCTTCGGGCAGCTGGACGCCGCTCAGCTTATTGGAGATGTACTGCTGTGCATAAAAATCATCGACTCCATCTTCAAATTGTACGGTCACCACGGAGAGACCAAATAAGGATATGGACCGAATATTGGACTTGTGCGGTATACTATTCATCACTTTTGATATCGGTAAGGTGACCAGTTTTTCCATCTCCTCTGCACTTCTACCGGGCCACTGCGTGATGATACGGCCGCGCGTACTGGTTACATCAGGAAATGCTTCGATAGCGGTATGGCGTAGGGCATATATACCCCCAAATAGCAATGCTATCGTTGCAAAAAGAATAACGGTGGTATTTCGCAACGAAAAGGTCACGATATTTTGTACTAACTTCTGCATGCCTTAGGGATTTAGCTGTTCAAATAATAACAAGGCATTTTTACTGATGACCTGCTCACCTTGTTCGAATTTTTCCTGAACAAATGTATATTGCTCATTGGATGCGAGCGTCGTAATGCGTTTGGTCGAAATAGCACAGTCATTTTTATAAATAACGACATATTCTTTATTGTTGTGAAAGACAATGGCGGCATTGGGCACTGCATAGGCTTCAGCTCCTGCATTGGACTTGTCGATAATGATATCGGCTGCTAAACCGGGCATCAACTGTAAATTTTGATTTTCCAAAACCACACGCGCTTTTAATACGTGTTCATTGTCATCAAATACATGGTATATTTTATCAATTTTACCTGCATAAAAAATATCAGGCTGTGCGATCGTTTTTACCTTTACCGCATCGCCTTCCTTGATGTATTTCAAATTATTGGCGTAGATATTGACCATCACCCACACTTGCTTGAGATTGGATATCGAAAAAAGCGGATCTTGATCTGCCGAAATACTCTGACCGACACTGACTGCTTTTTGAATGATGTAGCCGTTTTTGGGTGCTACAATTTCAAAGGATCCCTGCCCTTTGGCGCGATACATTTTTAAGACTTGTTGTACGCGATCCAATTCTATTTTTAAGCTTGCTAATTCATGCTCTGTGGTCAGTACTTCGGTACCTGCAACCATCCCGTCCTGTAGCAATTCTTTTTTGGTCTGCAATTGTTTGGTCGCCATCGCGATTTGATTCTGGAAATTGCGCTGTTCTTGAAATAGCTCTTGTACATGGGTTGATTTGATGGTGGCCAATATTTGTCCTGCCTTGACATAATCACCCAGTTCAAATCCGACACGTTCTACTGTACCTTCCAATAAACTTCTAAAAGCCACCAGATCATTCTCATTGTAATCGATCTTTCCGGATAAAGACAGTTGTTCGGTGATCGGTAAACGATCAATTGGACTGATAACAGTCGTTTTTTTCATCTGCTCACTCAGGCAAAATTTGGTAGTATCAGCAACATGCCCGGTTGTAGTTGTGGTGCTATCAGCTGCACATCCTGATAGCAATTTTATCAAAACAACCATCGATACATATGTTAATTTGGTTTTCATTATGATCTTATTAAAATTTTTGTCCTGTTAAATATTGCAGCTGAGCAAACGCCAATTGATAAGATAGGGTCATATCGACAATACCCGTTTCGGTTTCTTGATAGGCTTCGATAAAGTCTATAAACTCCAATAAGGTGATTTGCTTCTTTTGTAGATGTTTTTGGTAGTTGGCAATCATGGCTTTTCGTTCTTCGGATGCGATCTGTTGTGATTTCAACAGGGTAGCTTCATAAAGTTGCACTTGATATTTCAGATCTTGGAGCTGCCCTTTAAGTTGATGGAGCAAGACCTGTTGTTCGGATTCGGCATGCTTGGTCCTACTTTCTGCCGCTTTGATATTTCCTTTATTGCGATTCCATATGGGTAGATCCATGCTCAGCCCTACTCCTACAAAATCACGCATGATATTTCCACCACGATCATAGCTCAACTGAAAGGTTAGATTTGGGGTCTTTTCAGCTTTTTCAATCCGTAATTGTTGCTGTGCTTTATCCCGTTCGTTGATCTGCTTTTGATAGCCAATATTTTGATCCCATAACTGATCTTCGATATCAAGCGGGATTTTTTGAGTTAAATCCAAGCGTATATCGGCTTGTTCAATTTGTAGATTTTCAATCGCTTCTTGTTGGGTCAAAATTTTAATTTTGGTCAACCAATTATTCTTGTCGGCATAGAGTTCTACCCGATCTTTCTCAAAATTCATCAAGGCCGATTGAATACGCAGATAGTCAGATTTAGGAATATTATTAAGATCCGACTGACGTTTATATTGCTGTTCTAAATTTTGATATAGATTGACTATGGTATCTAAAAGCGCTTCTTTTCGCGAAACTCCCGTATAGTTCCAATAGGCTTCATCGAGCTCAAACTGCAATTGGCGTAGCAGTTCTTCGTATTCGAGCAAGGCGTCCTTCTTTTCTAACGATTGGAGATGGACTCTTTTTTGACGTTTTCCAGCCGTTTCAATCAGTTGCTCCAGTTCTACCGCAACTTGTTGCTGTTGTCCATATTTTCCGAACAGATAAGGCAATGTCTCCGATGTACCATTCTTCCAGAGATTGACTTCACTGATACTTAAGGTGGGATTGGACCATAATTTTTCTTGCACAATCAGTGCATCGGAGGCTGCTATCTGATATTTTTGAGCGATCAATTGCCCATTATGCTGCAAGAGCATATCTTTCAATTCCTGTAACGTGTACGTTTGTGCTCGCGATTGACCAACTGTCAACAGCAAAACACCGATAAACCAATATATCTTCACTCTTTACTATTTTTAGCAAAGCTAGTGTTGGTAGATTAACAGGAATTTCGAAGTAGATTAGAATTTGATTAGAAATACAAGGAAACTGTTGTTCCCTGTTTATTGGAGCTGATGTCCATACGGATATGGTGCAATTTAAAAATTACATTGGCTAAGGATAGACCGATTCCTTTTCCATTGAAATCTTGGGCATTCTCTCCTCGGTAAAAGTTTTCGGTGACCCGAATAAGTTCTTCTGGCGCGATACCAATACCTTGATCTATAATTTCAACTAATAATCTACCTGTATGCGATTTGAGATGCACCACGATGGGTTGATTATTGGAATATTTCACCCCATTCAAAATGATATTTTGAATGGCAAGTTGCAAGAGCTTATCATTGGCATCGACTTTTAGGATGTCCGTGTCCACCACTTGGATATCAACATTGATTTGAGCGCCATGCACCAAAGTCAATTGTTCTATAATCTCCCATAGCACCTCATCAATACGGATGATCTTGGTTTCGAAATTGGTCTTTGCTCCCGAAAGGATCATCATATGATCGATCGTATCGCGAAGGTCTTCGGTGTACCGTTTGAGCTGCAAATTGACCTGCTCATGTTCCTCGACGGTACGAGGTTTCTGTTTACTGACTTCCAGCGTACCCAAGAGGGCTGCAAGTGGAGTCCGCAGTTCATGGGACACATAGTCAATGAAGTTTTTCTGAATGGAAAAGGTTTCGCTTAGTTTTTCAACAAAATGATTGTAAGTATCCACCAGCTCCTGGACTTCTTGATAGGATTTGTTTAAAACGATCGGTTCATTAAAATTTTGATCGTCTCTTTTTTTAATCTGGTTGATCATCTTCAGGATGGGATCATAAGCAATATTGCCTAAAAATTGGGAAAAGATGAGGATCAAGATGAGCCCGATAAAAGAAACAGCCAATAAGATATGGAGCAGCAATTGCATTTGATCTTGAAATTCAGCGGTTGAAGCTCGCGTGACGATCACAAAATCGCCTTCATTATCATGATAATAAAGTCCATTATAAAAAAATGCATCTGTTTTGAGTTGTGCAACGTCTTGTTTACGCACTAAATCAAAAAATTCAGCCGAAATGGGGATATCTTCTTCCATCTGTCCGTCATAACGTCGATTGAGCGAATCGACGACCAGGATATTACGTTTAGAAATATTCTTTTGAAGCTGATTTTTAATGGTTTCATGTTCAATAAAGGACACCTCATCTTTCTCCAGATAAAAAAGTGCCGACAGCAGGGTTTTACTTTCCAGATTTCGAAACTCCTGCCCTTCCATTCTGGTGTAGAAGGAAACATAGATGATCGTCGAAGCGATCAAAATAATCACTCCAAAAATAAAAGCAGCATATACAGAAAGACGATTCTTTAAATTCATTGCTCCAATTTAAATAGATACCCGACCCCCTTTACTGTAAATATATACTTTTGTTTCTTTTCGATCTTATTGCGAACATAGGAGATATACACATCAACCACGTTGGTCTGATTATCAAAATTAATTCCCCAAACAGCATTGAGGATCTGAATTCTACTGACTGCTTTATTTTGATTTTCAACGAGGTACATCAGCAGTTTAAATTCTCGGGGAGACAGTTCCAATTCCTGATCGCCGTCAAAGACTTTGTACTGATCCTTATCAATGGTTAGTGCACCGACTTGAATACATTGGCTTTTTTTAATTTCGAAACCAATCTGACTGCGGCGGGTCAATGCTTTGATCCTGGATAATAATTCATCAAAATGAAAGGGTTTGGTGAGGTAGTCATCCGCTCCTAGGTCTAAGGAATCGACCTTGTCTTGTACCGTATTCAATGCGCTCAGCATCAACACTGGCGCATGACAGTTCTTGTAACGCAGCGTACTCACCAATTGCCTGCCATCCATACCCGGAAGCATGATATCAACAATCAATAAGTCCCATGCGATATTCAGAAAATCTGCGATCACTTCTTCAGCAGATCGGCATAAGGTAACCATATAACCATTTTCTTCTAATCCTTTAATTAGAAAATCACTGATCCGTTTATCGTCTTCTACAACTAAAATCTGCATGGTATTGTACTTTAATTCACAAATTTAAAGAAAGCTAGGGGTAAAATGGGTAAAAATATAGCTATCTAATGAAATTCTAATCTAGCTTAGCTCTGCTGACGCGCATAAAGTGTGAGGGGATGTAAAAAGAAAAGGATCTGAAGAATTAACTTCAGATCCTTTTTCGGTACCCGGAGCCGGGATCGAACCGGCACGGTTTCCCACTAGTGTTTGAGACTAGCGCGTCTACCAATTCCGCCATCCGGGCGGTCCGTTCAAACAAGTATTTCGTTGTTTGGAGTGATGCAAAGGTAGATATTCTTTTGATATATGCAAAATAAAAATACACCTTAGCAAGGAAATATCTGATTATGAATGATTTTATTTTTACATCAAATAAAATCATTCCTCAGAAAATATGCATCTGGTCTTCCAAGATCGCGCAGTGCGTACGATAACGTGAATCAAAATATCCCCAATGCTCATAAAAAGAAAGCTGATGCTTCCTTTTTATGTACGATTTTATAGACTCGCGATTTTCATCTCGGGATGTTTCTGTCCGTTATGGCAAGTTTTGCAGGAGATGGCTTTGATCTCCCCTTCTTTATCGTTTTTATGAAAGTATTTCTTATTGATTTTAGCAGTCATTTTCATCATATCGCGCGCGACATTTTTATGTTTATTTTCATCGCTGGCGAAATCCATTTTCTTAGGATCATCTTTTGAAGGGGCATGGCAAAATCCGCACTTTACGCCTAGGGATGCATTGAATTCATGCATAACTGCTTTCAATTGATCTGGAGTCGTATTTTTGGGCAATACTTTGAGGTTGGAAAACTTTTCTTCCTTTGGTTTTTCTTGATTTGGAATAAATGCACTCAAAGAAAGCGTCGCAGCAATGACTGCCGTGACCAAGCATAATTTCCGGTATTTAAAATTAATTTTCTTCATTTTTTTCTTCTTCTTTTAATAACTAAATGTAAGAAATGATGCGATCATAACCTACAATAAAATGAAATTAATATGACAATACAGGAGATTGTTACAAAATGTGCAAAAACAAGAAAAGCGACTCCAGACGGAATCGCTTTTCTTTGTTTATTTAATAGTGAGATTAGCTAATGAATAATAATTCGCGCAATTTTGGTAATGGCCATTTTTGGTCATCAACAATTTTCTCCAATTTGTTGACATGGTAACGGATATCATCAAAATAAGGCTTCACGATCTCATCATAAGCGATTGATTTCTCACGCATATCTTCGATCTGATTTGCTTTTTTACGCTCTTTACGCATCGCTTCCGCTTTTTCAAGAACCGTGTTTACATGTAAAGAGATACGCTCTAAGAAATTCCATTGTGAGCTATATGCTTCTTTACCTAAACCTAGGTCTTTCAAGCCTTGAACATTTTTGATCAATTCATTTTGGTAAATCAAACATGCAGGTGCGATTTGATTGTTAACGATTTCTTCAATAACACGTGCTTCGATCTGCAGTTTTTTATAGAAGTTTTCCAACAAAATTTCGTGACGTGCTTCACTCTCGCGTTTGGTATAGATACCTAGTCTTTCAAATAATTGAATCGTCTCTTCTTTAACGTAAACGTCTAATGCTTTAGGAGTAGATTTGATATTAGACAGACCTCTTGCTTCTGCTTCTTTCTCCCACTCTTCGCTATAGCCATTACCTTCGAAACGGATTGATTTTGAATCTTTGATGTATTTGCGAACAACATTAAGTAAAGCTAAATCTTTCTTGATTCCTTTTTTAATTTGTTTGTCAACTTCGGTTTTGAATTCAATCAATTGATTGGCTACAATAACATTTAAAACGGTCATTGGCAATGCTGAGTTTGCTGAAGAACCTACTGCTCTAAACTCAAATTTGTTACCTGTGAATGCGAATGGTGATGTACGGTTACGATCTGTATTGTCCAATCTCAATTCAGGAACTTTAGGAATACCGTGCCATAAGTTAGCTTCAGATTTTACTTTCTTAGCCACACGAGCTGATTCTACCTCTTCTAAAAGATCATCCAACTGTGATCCTAAGAAGATCGAGATAATAGCTGGAGGAGCCTCATTGGCACCTAAACGGTGATCATTACTTGCACTTGCAATAGAAGCACGTAGTAAGTCAGCATGCTCATATACGGCTTTGATGATATTGACAAAGAAGGTCAAAAACATCAAGTTGGTCTTAGGAGTTTTACCTGGGGATAATAAATTAACACCTGTGTTGGTAATTAATGACCAGTTGTTGTGTTTACCTGATCCATTGACACCGCTATAAGGCTTCTCATGCAATAATACTTTAAAGTGATGACGCAATGCAACTTGGTCCATCAGATTTTGTAATAATTGGTTATGATCGATGGCAAGATTCATCTCTTCGTACATCGGTGCACACTCAAACTGAGATGGCGCTACCTCATTGTGACGCGTTTTTAATGGAATCCCTAATTTTAAGGCTTCATTTTCCAAATCTACCATAAACGCTAAGACACGTTCTGGAATCGCTCCGAAATAATGATCATCTAATTGTTGTCCTTTGGCAGACATGTGACCAAATAAGGTACGGCCTGTCAATTGTAAATCTGGACGTGCATTATATAAAGAAAGATCTACTAAAAAATACTCTTGCTCAATACCTAAAGAAGCATTTACTTTCGTAATTTGTTTATCAAAGTATTGTGCAACATCTGTAGAAGCTTTGTCAATAGCACTTACAGCTTTTAACAATGGTGCTTTGTAATCCAGTGCTTCTCCTGTATAGGATACAAAAACTGTGGGAATACATAATGTCTTACCTGAACCTGTCTCATAAAGAAAAGCGGGTGATGAACTGTCCCAAGCCGTGTAACCGCGTGCTTCGAATGTGTTACGGATACCTCCATTTGGAAAACTTGACGCATCAGGCTCTTGTTGTACCAGAGCATCGGCCGTGAATTTCTCAATAGCCTCACCATTATCATCCGGCTCGAAGAAAGCATCGTGCTTCTCAGCTGTAGATCCTGTCAACGGTTGGAACCAGTGGGTATAATGTGTAGCACCATTAGATAGTGACCAGCTTTTCATGGCTTGTGAAATATGCTCTGCCAAATCACGAGAAATTGCAGATCCTTCCTCTATAGCTTGTGCTAACTCTTTGTAGGAGTTTTTAGGAAGATATTCTTTCATCTTCGCTATTGAAAAAACATTCTTGCCGTAAATTTCGGTTGCTTTTTTTGTTTCTACTTTTAGAGAAGCGTTTTTGCGTGATGCAGCTGCTTCAACAGATTGAAATCTTAAGTTAGACATTATATGATTCAGATTTTAAGTTTTTAATACCCTTGTTTTGATTTTTCATCAAATTACTTTGTAAAAATATGTTGTTTTCAATAAAAATTGAAATTTTTTTTGATTTTTTTATTAAAAACCTTCAACAAATAAAATAAGCGATAAAAAAAAGAGCTTATTTGTAACAAATAAGCTCTTTTTTAATATTAATCTACGGAAAATCCCCAATCTATTCCTTTTTCTTTGGCAGGAATTCCTGACTTCAACCATTTTGGTGCAGGAGCACCTTTCAAATAATGATCAAAAAACTGTTGCTCTCGTATTTGGATATCTTTTCGATTCTGTCTTAACAACAAATTATGTTCATCACCGTTGTAATTTAACATCCAAACCGGTTTCTGTAAACGACGCAATGCCGTAAACATTTCTATACCTTGATACCATGGCACTGCTCCATCATTATCATTTGCCATAATAACGACAGGCGTTTTGACTTTATCTAGATGGAAAAGCGGTGAATTGGCCAAGTAAGCATCTTGGGCTTCCCACAACGTTTTACCTATTCTACTTTGCGTATTTTCATACTGAAATTGTCTTGACATACCGGTTTGCCAACGGATACCGCCATAAGCTGAGGTCATATTTACAACTGGTGCACCTGCCCATGCTGCAGCATACATATCTGTTGCCGTGATGAGATGCGCCACCTGATAGCCTCCCCAACTTTGTCCTTGAATACCCAATTTGGAAGAATCAACCCAGCTATTCTGTGCCAGATGCTTCATACCCGAATTGATATATTCTTCAGCTGATTTCCCCGGTTGTCCTGTTACATAAGAAATATCTGGTGCAAAAACCAAATACCCATTGCTCACGAAATATGGGATATTCAAACGAGATGGTGTCGGTGCAGGGGCTTGATAATTGTACAAGCCGTCTGTTAACTTTTCGTAGAAATAAGCAATAACAGGGTATTTCTTGTTGGGATCAAAATCTTCGGGTTTATACAGAATTCCTTCTGCTTGATGACCTGCTGGTGTCGACCATTGTACCAACTCTGCTGTTCCCCAATTGTAATTGGCCTGTTGCGGATTTAACGCTGTCAATTGCTCTTCCTTTTTAAAGGTATTGTTATTCACATATAAATCAGGACTATGAACATAATCTTCTTTTGTATAGATGAATTGCTTTTGGTCGTCAGATGCTTGAAGGTTTCTAAAAACGTGAGGTGCCATCATGATCACTTTCGGATCTTTACGTTTTCCACGCATTTCATAAAATCCGTTTTCCTTCGTTTTTTCGTTAAAAGCAGTCAGAATCACACGTTGACGCTCATCGAGTGTGTTTGATTTCCATTTACTAGTTTGCGTATGGTCCAAATTCTTATAACGCAATACTGTACTTGATGCACGACCGTATCCGTTTGTCGCCAGATATTTATCAGATCCATCTAAGGCAAAATACCAGATATCAAATTTATCGTAGAGATATACCCCTTTGCCGTTAGCTCCCCACGCAGCCATACCATAACCGCTAGGTTTGGCCGGCATATCGTTATCTTCATCGACAAAAGATACTGGAAGACCATCATTTAATACGATGACTTTCTTTGAAGCAATCTGATAGGAGTACCAATTGCCATTGTCTTGGTTGAAGTAAAGTACATACTGTGCATCAGGAGATAAAACCGCCTGTCCAGATAAGTTTTCAGCGACCAATTGACGAGCTCCTGAAACAGTTGACACGACATATACATCTTGCTTGCTGCGATAATCCCACTGTGTTTGGACTCTTCTACCAAAATCCGTGGTTGCCAACACATACTCTTGATCTGCTTCAACGGTTGTCCGTACTGGATTGAATTTGTCATCTACTAAAGGGATAACTCGGTTTCCCTGCTGCGGATAAAATACACTTAAATAACTTTGTGCAAGATCTTTTTTTAAGTTTACCAATTGCTGCGGCTGCAGGTAGTCGTCCTGCCAATGCCAGACATCTACTTTCGCATGCTCAAAATCAACTAATGTGGTGTCTCTGACACGTGGTATAGGAGCCAAACCTAAAAATAGCTTTTGACCATTTTTACTGAATTTTAAATCTCCGTCGCCACTTACAGCCCAATTCGCAGGTACTCCTGTGGTATTTTTTTGAACAGCAATACGTGCTGTATCCAATTGGGCGGTATAATAATAGAGATTAAAATCCTTGACCAACGATTTTTCTGCACTTCTATCGCCTAAATAGGCCAATTGATTTCCGAAGTCATCAAAAGTAAAGTTCTTATACGTACCACGACCATTTGTGATCTTTTTAAGGGTTTTATTCGTCAGATCATATAAATAAACGCCCGCGATATTGGAAGTTGAGTCTTTTGCTTCTGCTTTTTTGGTAAAAACAAGTTTATCTCCTGCCTTATTAAAATCGTACTGATCGACCTGCTGAAAATTAAGGGTATCACCCGTCGCTAAATCAAAAAGATGTAAAGTACTGATCTTAGTTGTTTTTTTAGTCTTTGACGCGGTTGTATCTGCAGGTGCAGTTGTTTTTCCGTCAGTCAAAAAACTGAAATATCCACTAGCCTCTTCTGCCAGTTTGTATGATTTAACATCCGCGTACTTGGTCAGTTTTCCTGTTGCTATCGCATACACAGCAAGAGAATCTTTCGGCATATCTTCTGCCTTCTTTTTCTTGATCTTTGCCTGGCGTGTATCGACAAACTTAGGCTTTATTAATGAAATGATATGTTTTTCATCGCGCGTTAGACGGGCATTATAGCCTCGCGGTAAGGAAAATACGGCTTTATTTAAATTATCTTTTACATAGAAATTGCCATCCCCTTCTTGAGGGATAACCTGAAATGATATGTATTGACCACTTACACTTATTTCACTGGCACTCAAACTTTGCCAACTATCATAGACGGTATGATCCAGTGGTTTCTTTTGGGCTAATAATGCTGTCCCATGCATTGCAAACAATCCTATAAGAATGATTTTTTTATTCATTATTTATCACTTATATTAATACTCTAATTCAAAAACTGCAAATTATCTATTTAAATTCAAATTTAGCAGTTTTTTTGGTATCATGATTGCTACATATGTAATCTGTATAAGTACAAATAACCTTATTAGAATAGCTGATTATGAAATACAATCCAATCATCATTGCCCTCATTGCAGGTATTGTCATTATTGTTGCGGCATGTCTTTTTAGCAACGCCTATCGCTATAAATTTAAGTCATCGCAAACGATCACCGTAAACGGAAACGCAAAGAAAGATTTTGAGTCTGATTTAGTAAAATGGAACGCAAGTTATAGTCGCAAAAATTTTGATCTAAAAATCGCCTCTGATCAGCTTGCTGAAGATCGGGAATTAGTACGTAAATTTTTGATCGCTCAAGGACTGAAATCCGAAGAGATTAGATTTGAAGCGGTTAATATCATTAAGGACTTTGAATACCATACGGATGGTAAGGGAACGAGTTATAATACGTTTTCAGGTTATACCTTGTCGCAGACCGTTGGTGTTGAGTCACGTGATCTTAATAAGGTTGACAATGCATCTCGTGAAATCTCTACCTTGATCTCGCAGGGATTGGAATTAAGCTCCAGCACTCCCAATTACTATTATTCTAAGTTAGAAGATTTAAAACTGGAACTTATTTCTCAAGCTTCTAAAAATGCCCATCAGCGTGCTGCAAATATTGCAGCAGAATCGGCTTCTTCTTTGGGACAATTAGTGAAGGCTGATCTTGGCGTATTTCAGATCACCGGTCAAAACGATAATGAGGAATTTTCATATGGAGGAGCCTTCAATACCACCTCTAGAAAGAAGACAGCAAATATTACGGTCAAAGCGAGCTATCTGCCCCAGTAACCATTGTCAAATCAAAAGGTACACCTGACGGTGTGCACTGATCTAAAAAAAATTATTTCATCATAAAAACCAAGCAACAACTTATTTACCAAGCGAATAACGTTACAATCAAGAGATAAATAGTCTTTCAAGATAAAAATAAGCGGGTATTGATTAAACCTATAGCTTAATTATCATTCCAATCCTCTATAATAAACAGGATAAAAAACGAGAGATATGAAAAAGTTAATGTTAAAAACAGGAATGGTCGTTGCTACTTTATTGATATCTATATCTGCTATGGCGCAAACATTACTTAAACAGGACACTCATGTGTTTCCTGCTCCAGAAAAAGGCATGGTCAAATATGTTATCGAAGTGCCTCATGCTGGAATAGCTGCTGATAACAATAAAAAAATTGAGTTTTTTGCGGGTAAATATGTGGAGACGGATGCGTGCAATAGTTATTTTCTCGCAGGAGAATTTGAGAAGAAAGATTTGGAGGGTTGGGGATATCATTACTATGTATTCAAAACAGATGGGAATGTTGGGATGACTAAAATGCTATGTCAAGGTGAAAAAAAGAATACTTTTGTGCAAGCTCCATCGGTGATGACGGAATATAATGGTAGAATGCCAATCGTCATTTATGCTCCGGAAGGTTATGAAGTAAAGTTTAAAATTTATAAGGCAGAACCTGAAACCTATCAAGCGGCGGAGGTTACTGTTAAAAGTACAAAATAGTTTGATGGGATATAAGAATCGCTCTTCAATTTAAATTGAAGAGCGATTCTAGTTTAATAAGAGCCTTGTTTAAATGGTTATTTTAAAAATTTGCGCAAGGTAGAAAGTGTAAAATCTGTTTTCGTTTCATCTGAAAGTTTTCCGGTTAAAGCCCCAATTTGATAATCACTGAAACCAATCGTATTGGTCCCAAAAGTCTCTAAATTCATATTTTTCAAATACCTTCCCTCATTTTCACCAGTAAAATAAACCTGTGAATCTTTAGCTTTAATTTGGACACTTTCATAATTTTGTTTTGCAAAATTAACATTGGAACTATCTAAATCAACATATAAGTGTTTTAAACTTGATGAAACTTGTTGATTTTGCTGTCCATTATTGATTGCAAATTCGGAATGTTTTAGTATAAAATTAAAATTATTGATTTCTGTTCCATCATTGATGATAAATCCTGAAACATGGTTTCCTACGATCGTTAATTCATCCTGCTTGGTCGAAAACTCATTAACCATCAAATCTTTTATATCTATCTCTTGTAGATTTGGTGTGAAAATATAGATGGGAACATTAATTAAATTATCAGAATTATGAAATTTTATATTTAACTCGGCATGATCATTAGATGATATTGTTAACCGTTCGGCATCGGATTTTGCAATTTTAACAGCATACTTATCACTTTTAACAATAAATAATTTTATAGATATAACATAGTTTAAACTATCATTTCCCGTAATGCTGATCTTTTTAAAATCATTTCCTTTAACTGTTTTGAGATACGTATCTTTTGTATTGGGATCGGTTCCCTCTTGACGAAGAATATCCTCGTACACTTTTGTGTCCACTCGATTATGGCCAACAATATAAGAAGTGGTGACTATAGGAATAATAAATAATGCTATCCCCAAGCCTATCAATATTTTACTACTCAGTTTCATAATTCGTTATTTTTAAAATTTTGTTCGATAAAAGATTGATACCGTTGCTTGAGTTCATCTAAACTAATTTCCAATAAATAGATATTTCTAAAAAACGGATTGAGATCTTCTTCTAAAAAAACGGCTTTGCGATATGCCTTTACATTTTCTACCGATGTACCGGTCACAAAAAATCCAACTCCTCGTTTATTGACAACAATTTCTTTTTGTTGCAGCAGATCATAAGTGCGCATCACGGTATTTGGATTTACTTCCAATTGTACGGCAAGTTCACGTACCGAAGGCAGCTTATCCTCCACTTTCCAAGTCCCCAGCAGAATATGATCACATACATACGCTGCTATCTGGAGATAAATGGCTTTATTAGCATTAAAATCCATCTTAAACCTCCTTTTCCTTTAATTTCAAAAATGCTAAACTTAAAAATATCAATGATAAAATAATTCCTATTCCGAAGAAGAGCTGAAATACATGAACTTCATCTTGAAAATAATTACCGTTCTCGAGTCCAATTGTATTATTCGTGGTTAGTTTCATCACATAAACAAATGTGATCATCCAAATGGCGACATACACGATCATAGTAATGGCTGTTTTAATGTATTGATAATTTTGATAAGCGATAGATCCCAGTAAGAATATTCCGTTTAACAAAATAGGTAAAAAGTAAAAATAATGCAGGAAGTCCCATTTTTTCAATTCAAAGAAATAGGTTAGGTTTTCACGTGTCACTTTCTCCCCCGATAGTAAAATTTCAGTTGTGGTATAGGTTCCAAAACTTTTCAAATAAGATACAAATGCTAGATCGACTAAAAAGAAGAGTAAGATATAAGCCGAAATACTGACAACAATAGTATAAAATAATGCCGAAAGAAATTTTTCTACCTGCGAAGCCGGAATCATCAATTCAAAAATAGCCTTAGTCTTCTGTCCCAAATCAGAAAAATAACTGCTCGATATGATCGTAACAAAAAACAATCCTAAAAGATAAAATAAAGGTTGTCTAAAAGTCAAAACGCTAGCCATCAGCTGTGGATTAGTTTTCAAATCTTCATAACTCATACTGATACTAAATCCATAAAAAGCAATAAAGATTCCAGCAATGATCACTATCGACATCATATAGATTTTACCCACAGCAATCCATTGCCGGCGGATCAATGCACATAAGCGATTAAAATTAAATACGTTCGACATCTTCTGTAACGTTTAAAAGGTTTGTAATCAATTCTTTTTTCTGTAAAACGGCATTAAACAAGAGTTCGAGATCTAATTTAGAATCGTCGCCCAATGTATTCAGCTCTATCGTATTATAGCCCCCTATTGCGGGTTCTGAATAGAGCACATCGTCACTTAACTCCCGCACTTTTTTGAAACTGATCCGATCTGTAATGATATTCACATCTGCATTCAAGACCACACGATGTTCATCCAGTAGGATAACCGCATCGATCAGGTTGTCAAGATCACGTACCTGGTGGGTTGAAATAATAACACAGCGTTCGTCCGATATCGCTGAAGCCATAATCTTACGAAATTGTACTTTTGAAGGAATATCCAGTCCATTGGTCGGTTCATCCATAATCATGATTTTGGTATTGGAAGCCAAACCAAATGATATAATGTATTTTTTCTTCTGCCCATAGCTCATGTTGGCCAACTTTTGTTCGATCGGAATCTCAAACTCCTGGATCAGCTGCTGAAAATACTGATGATCAAATTTGGGGTAAAAGACGGCATTCGCCTTTACAAAAGTGGCGGATTTCACTGCAGGTAAATGAAATTCCTCAGGAATAAAACTGATTTCCTGAAGCAGAGCAGGTTCGCGATGGCAGGGATTATAATGTAACACTTCAATCGTACCACTGACAGGATAGACCAAACCGGCCATATTCTTAAGTAAGGTTGACTTGCCTGCTCCATTTTTCCCCAACAAACCATAAATATGTCCTTCTTTTAATGTTAAGTCCATATTTTTAAATAATGGTCGCGTTTTGCTGTAGCTGAAATTTAGGTTTTTAATAGTTATCATACTACTGTATTATTTAATTAATACACTAATATAGAAAGGAAAATTTAAAAAGCAATTTTTTTATTATTATATTTTTTCATCACCCATGAATTGCACGCCATTAAAGTTCATTTTTGATCCATAAACCATATCAAACAAAAAGACCGATTATCCATTATACATGGATAATCGGTCTTTAAAAACCTACTTTCACAAAACTACTCACATATTTTAAGAATCATGGCAGATGCTCCTCCGCCACCATTACATATCGCTGCTAATCCATATTGTCCACCTTCTTGTTGCAGCACACTTGTTAAGGTTACTAGAATTCGTGCACCTGAACAGCCTAAGGGATGTCCTAATGAAACTGCTCCACCGTAAACGTTTATTTTTTCCAAGGAAATATCCAGTATCCGTGCATTTGCCAATGCCACAACGGAGAATGCTTCATTGAATTCAAAGAAATCGATATCGTCCAAAGTCAGATTGGCTTTCTGTAGTACTTTTTTCACTGCCAGACTTGGTGTTGTGGTAAACCATTCGGGTTCTTGCTCTGCATCCGCATAGGCTATAATTTCAGCTAAAGGCTTTAAACCGAGTTCTTCCATTTTTTCGCCTGACATCAACAATAATGCTGCGGCACCATCACTTAATGTGGAGGCATTGGCAGCCGTGATGGTTCCTTCTTTCTGAAAAGCTGGTTTTAAGGTATATATTTTATCAAAATTAACTTGTGTGAATTCTTCATCCTGTTTTACAATCTGCTCACCTTTGCGCGTGGATATAGTAACGGGGGTCACTTCTTTATCAAACTTTCCTTGCTGCCATGCATCACGGCTTCGGGTATAAGAAGAGACGGCATATGCATCTTGTTCTTCTCGATTAACGCCATATTTAGCGGCACACAATTCGCCAAAAACACCCATGGCATCTTGAGAATAAGCATCACTGAGTCCATCTCGCTGTACACCATCGACCAAAGTTTGATTTCCATACTTCGCTCCCCAACGTGCAGCAGGTACATAATAAGGAACCCGGCTCATGCTTTCCATACCTCCTGCCAATACCGTTTCGGCATCGCCTAATAAAATAGCTTGCGCACCCAATGCCACCGCCTTCATGCCACTTGCACAAACCTTATTAATGGTAGTTGCGGGAATATGATCAGGTAGACTGGCATATTTCGCCACCTGCCGTGCTGGGGCCTGTCCCAGATCAGCCTGCAAAACACAGCCCATTAACACTTCATCGACTTCTGTTCCATCAACAGTGGCCTGTTGCAAAACAGCAGTTACAGCATAAGCGCCCAGCTCTGTTGAGCTCAAGGTGGATAGTCCTCCCCCAAAGCTTCCGATTGCTGTACGCTGTGCAGCGACAATAAATACTTTTTTAGTCATCGTTTATTATTTTGGTTATCTATGCTACTACCTTGTCCTGTGTAAGCCTGAAATCTGCATCGCGTGAATACAGATCGGTGTACACTTAAACATAAACTTTTAGGAGTAGCTCTATCATAAAGTTATGTTTAAAGGTACAAAAATAGTAAACAGTAAATCAACAGCTTAAGGAGATATTTTAATTTTACCTGAAAAATTGCTAAAAAAAGGCTAAAAACAAGCTAAAAACAGGGAACTAACTGTTTTAAAAAGAGTTTCACAAAATTTTAACCTTCAAATAAATGAAAAGATCATCTTTTTAATTTAATTTAGCTTCAAACTTATTTGGAACACTAAGTCCAAATTAAAGTATAACCAATATAACTTAATAGCATATGCAAGCAACACAATTAACCGTTGAGCATCACGTATTCCGCGAAAGTTTAAAAGCATTCATCCGCAAAGAAATCCTCCCCCATATCGATCAATGGGAAGAGGAAGGAAAAATCGATCGTTCTATTTGGAAAAAAATGGGCGATATGGGCTTCACAGGACTCAATTATCCGGAAGCTTATGGCGGACTTGATTTGGATTTCTATTATTCGATGATTTTGTGCGAGGAGCTTTCTCATTGTTTTTCTGGAGGATTTACCATTACGGCATTGGTGATCCAGTATATGTCGGCTCCTTACTTATTGAAGTACGCGTCTGAAGAATTAAAAGAAAAATATTTAAAAGGGGTTATTGCTGGAGATCTGATCAGCGCTGTAGCCATCACTGAACCAGGGGCGGGATCCGATGTGCAAAAAATAAAAACAACTGCGATCCGTGAGGGAGATCATTACATGATCAATGGTTCTAAGACTTTTATTACGAACGGTTTTTATGGTGATTTTTTTATCACCGCGGTAAAGACTGATCCGAGCAAGGGAAGTAAGGGTATCAGTTTAATTTTGATCGATCGCCATGCGGCTGGTGTGAGTGCTACCAAAATCAACAAAATGGGATGGCACGCTTCGGATACTGCTGAATTGGGTTTTGATCAAGTCAAAGTACCGGTATCGCACTTGATTGGAGAAGAAGGTGCTGGTTTTAGTTATTTAATGGATGGATTGCAACTGGAACGTCTTACGGCTGCGATTCATAGTATCTCCACTGCTGACTCGGCTCTTGCCTACACGATGGAGTATATCAATAAAAGAGAAGCTTTCAAACAAAAGATTCAGGATTTTCAAGTGGTCAGACATCGTGTAGCACAAATGGTCGCCGATATAGCGGTCACAAAAGCTTTTATCTATTCATGCTGTGACTTACAACAGTCGGGAATGTATGCGGTTAAAGAATGTTCAATCGCTAAACTACAAGCTAGTGAACTCGCGGTTCGTGTCGTGAACCAATGTTTTCAATTTTTTGGCGGATATGCTTTTACAGAAGATTATAAAATAGCTCGCTTGTACCGTGATGTTCGCGTAGGTACGATTATCGGTGGTACTTCTGAGATCATGCTGGAAATCATTGCTAAAATGACCATTGATAAGGTCAACTATCAACAACAAGCTAGCACGCCTATTGCTTCAAATTAATTTCGAGATCGATCGTTTAGATCGATTTTTTACATAAATGATTATTATGGACATTGTGAAAAATATCAGCTTCATGCATTTCCAGAGCGAAAAAGATGACAAAGGAATGGTATTCATCAGCCCGATTCATACGGCCGATACCAATCAAGGGGAATGCCTTGATCTTTTGGAAGAATTTGTTGCTGTTATGACAAAAAATATCGAAGATGCAGAGGTGACAGGAATAGTCTTCAACACCCCCCGTGGTCAACAAGCCATCGACTACGAAGCATTGCTGAACCAAGCAAAAGAAGGATCTCTCCTTAAAAAGCGCTTGACCAAGCTGGTCATGAGCTGGAACCAGCTACAAGAACAGGGTAAGCCTATCGTGGGGATCATCTTGGATGATAGTCAAAGCTTTCAACTTTCGGCGATGCTCTGGGCACATTATCGCATTGCTTTAGGACAGGTAAAATTGGGGTTTCCAGAAATTAAACTAGGGCTATTTCCAGGATTGGGAGCTACCGTACTGGCTACGCAACTACTTCCGTTAGATGCTGCATTGTCTTTATTGACACAAGGGAATAACATAACAGCTGGACAAGCAAAATCGATAGGACTTATTGACGAAATCGCATCCGATAAAGACGCTGCACTACAGCTTGCGCGAGCATGGATCCTCGATCCTGTAAACTGTGCGAAGTCAAGTACAAAAAGTATCTGGGACGAAGAACTTTGGCATCAACTAGCTGACCCTATTAGAAAACGGTATGCTCTCAGCCCAAACATCGCATGTTGTCTACAAGTAATGGATAAGAGTACAGCAATTTCAAAAAGGGAGGCGCTAGAACTTGAAATTGAAAACTATATCAAGGTCCTCCAAGATCCAATAACATGGAGTATCATCCGCACACAACATGTTGCTGTTCAAGAAGCGATCAGTTCCTCCGGACCTGTAGACAACAGTGCCTACACCGTAAAAAAAATAGCGGTGCTGGGTGCGGGGATGATGGGATCTGGAATTGCTTTTGAAGCCGCTCGGGCAGGTATTGATGTCATCTTGAAAGACGTGACCATACATCAGGCGGAACAAGGAAAAGCATATGCTGAGAAAGTATCGTCTAAATGGGTAGAATTGGGAAGAATGGATGAGGAAAAAAGACAGGTACTCCTTTCCCGTATCCATCCTACAGATCAGCTCGACAATTTTGGTGAAGTGGATCTCATTGTCGAAGCTGTATTTGAAGATAAGAAACTCAAAGCTGCAGTGAGCATTGAAACACTTCCTTTCCTGAGCAAGGAAGGATTTTTTGCATCCAACACGACCTCTCTACCCATCAGTGAATTGGCATTGGTCAGTCCTAAGCCAGAAAACTTTATTGGTCTGCATTTCTTTTCACCGGTAGATCGTATGGCTTTAGTGGAGGTCATTAAAGGAAAAAAAACGAGTGAAGAGACCTTGGCTAAAGCGTTAAAAGTCGTGCGCAAACTGGATAAGATTCCGATTATTGTCCATGATGGTCCCGCATTTTTTACTTCCCGTATTTTTTTTAATTATTTATTGGAAGCTGTCACAATGTTGCTAGAGGGTATTCCAGCGGCATTGATTGATGAACAAGCAAAACATGCAGGATTTGCGGTAGGGCCGCTTGCAGTACTTGATGAAATTTCCTTAGCGCTGATGCTACATGTGTATGATCAGTTGCCACAACTGCACCCTAGCCAAAAACGGTGTTACCATTATTTGGAGACACTGGTAGAGGCTGGACGAAATGGTCGAAAATCGGGTAAGGGTTTTTACGATTACGATATGGGATCTGGAAAAAAAACAATCTGGCAGGATGCTACCCTACCCAAATTGGACACCTTACCAAAACTAGAAACCATACAAAATAGGTTGTTGCACGTGATGTCACTCGATAGTTACCGATGCTTAATAGAGGGTGTACTGGATCGTCCCATAGATGCCGATGTTGGTGCAACCCTGGGTATAGGATATCCTGTACAGACGGGTGGTGTATTTGGTCATATGGATCAGGTAGGCCTTCAGCAATTTGTGAAGGACTGTCAAACTTTTGCACATTTAGGTGAGCAATGGATCATTCCAGAATCTCTGGAGGAGCTAGCAAAAGAAAATTATAAATTTTACTCAGGACTACAGTCAAATTGGCCTGTTGAAAACAAAAACTGATGTATTCAAAAAAAGCCTGCTTGTTCATTTGATAAGCAGGCCTTTTTTATGGACGATAGTGATCTAATAACGCAGTGACTAGTGACGCAGTAACAAAGTGATTAGTAACGCAGTGACTATAGTGACCAGTAACGCAGTAACAAAGCGAATTCCTAACTTTCTAACACTATAACCTTCTAACCTGTTAACTTTCTAACCTTATTTCATCATCAAATCAACGACCTGATTGACATCCATATCAATAAAGGTATCGTAGTCCAATGTTGCATTTAAGATCTGTTTTTGTTGCTTATCTGCAAAGATACGGGCTAAATTAATTTTATATTTTTCAATTAGTTTAGGAATTCCTTCATCGCGACGACGGGGATGGCCTATTGGATATTCAACCAGAACCTCCGCGAGCACGGTACCATCGTTGAGCGTGACCGTAAGTCCATTGGCAATGGCTCTCTTTTCAGGATTATGGTAATCTTCCGTAAATTGAACATCTTCTACACAGCTCATTTTATCGCGCAATACATCGATACGTTGATCTGCTGCTACCTGATTTTCATAATCTTCAGCAGTCAGTCGACCAAATAACAAAGGTACTGCGACCATATATTGTATGCAATGATCCCGATCTGCAGGATTGTGCAGCGGTCCCTTCTTATCAATAATACGTATGGCTGCCTCATGGGTACGAATTTGAATATGGGCAATATCTGCTGCTGTTTTTCCGATAGCTTTTAACTGATCGTGCAATTGCATCGCTGCTTCAACTGCTGTCTGTGAGTGAAATTCGGCTGGAAAAGAAATCTTAAATAGGATATTTTCCATGACATAAGAGCCATAAGGCCGCTGAAATTTGAAAGCTTGTCCTTTGAAGGACACATCGTAAAATCCCCATACAGGTGCTGAAAGTACCGAAGGGTATCCCATCTCTCCCGTTTGAGCCATTAATGCCAACTTCACTGCACGAGATGTCGCATCACCGGCAGCCCATGATTTTCGGCTCCCTGTATTAGGAGCATGACGATAGGTACGCAATGCCTGCCCATCGACAAAGGCCAAAGAAATGGCATTGATCAACTCCTCGCGACTCAAACCCAACAATTTACCAACAACAGCGGTAGATGCCACTTTCACTAATATAACATGGTCTAAACCGACTTTATTAAAAGAATTTTCCAAAGCCAGCACACCTTGGATCTCATGTGCCATGATCATCGCTTCCAGCACCGCCTTTGTTTTCAATGGTTTTTCCCCATTAGCGATCCGTGTTCTGCTCAACCAATCTGCCGTAGCCAAGATCCCGCCCAAGTTATCCGAAGGGTGTCCCCACTCGGCAGCTAACCAGGTATCATTAAAGTCTAACCAGCGAATAATGGCACCGATATTAAAGGCCGCTTGAATCGGATCCAATTGATAGGAAGTGCCTGGTACTTTAGCCCCATGAGGGACTATGGTGCCCAGTACAACAGGTCCTAATAATTTGGTACAAGCGGGATAGGTCAACGCTTCAAAGCCACATCCCAGTGTATCTAAAAAACAGTAAAATGCGGTGTTCCATGCCACTTTACTTTCGACTTTATAATGCAGGACATAATCCGCAATATCAGCTAATACCTGATCAGCTTGCGGTCTGTCATTCGAAATTTGTGATGCCATTTTATTAAAAAAAACTATTAAGTGTATATATAAATTACCATACTAATCCTCAGATGCTATCGCCTATTTTACCGCTCGGAAAGAGGAACAAAAGGTCGATTTTCGGGACCTATGTAGTGCGCACTCGGTCGAATGATCTTACCATCTTGTCGCTGTTCAAATACATGTGCAGACCAGCCCGTAATCCGTGACAAGACGAATAAAGGGGTAAACATTTCAGTCGGAATGCCCATCAAATGGTAGGAAACCGCCGAATACCAATCCAGATTTGGAAACATTTTCTTTTCCTCCCACATCACTGATTCCAAACGTTCGGCAATAGCATAAAGTGTCATATCACCAGCTTCTTCGGAAAGCTCTTTAGCAATCTGCTTGATCACTTGATTGCGTGGATCAGAGATCGTATAAACAGGATGTCCGAAACCAATGATTACTTCTTTATTGGCTAACCGTTTTCGAATATCAGCTTCTGCTTCGTCAGCATCGGCATACCGGCTCTGTATTTCAAAAGCAACTTCATTGGCTCCGCCATGTTTTGGACCACGCAGTGCTCCGATAGCTCCAGCAATACTCGAATAAAGATCAGAACCAGTACCTGCTATCACACGTGCGGTAAAGGTTGAAGCATTAAACTCATGTTCGGCATAGAGATTAAGAGATACCTGCATCGCCCTGACCCATGATGCTGGCGGGGGAGTTCCATGTAAAAGATGTAAAAAATGTGCACCTAATGTTCCATCCGTGGTCTCCACATCGATCTCACGTCCATGCTGGCTAAAGTGGTACCAATATAGCAAAGCAGAAGCCATGGAGGCCATCAAACGATTGGCAATATCACGTGCTCCAGCAATGGGATGACTCTCTTTTTCGGGTTGAATACTCCCAAATACGGAAACATAGGTACGAAGCACATCCATGGCGTGCGCTGTAGTTGGCAATTGTTTTAATACTTTTTGTATCGCAATCGGCAACCCACGCTGGCTAATTAACTGCGCTTGATAAGTGGTGAGCTGAGCCTTGGTCGGTAAACTCCCATAAATCAACAAATACGCTACTTCTTCAAAACTAGCTTGTTCGGCAAGTTCCAAAATATCATAACCGCGGTAGTGCAAATCGTTACCACTTTTGCCAACTGTGCTTAACGCTGTATTGCCAGCTTCCACACCGGATAATGCCACGCTTTTCTTGGGTTTAAAACCCTTTTCATTTGTTTCTATCATCATGCTTACTATTGAACAATTGATCTAATCTATTTTCATATGCGTAATAATTAATGCTACGGTACAGTTCTTCCCGCGTCTGCATATGGGGTATTACAGCAGCTTGCGTACCATCTTGCCGTATATGTTGGTATACATTTTCAGCTGCCTTATTTGCAGCTCTAAAAGCAGAAAGTGGGTATAGAATAATGGAAACACCCACTTGGGATAATTCTTCTCGGGTGAACAGCGGCGTTTGACCAAATTCGGTGATGTTGGCCAAAATCGGAAGCTGGGTAGCATCGCTAAAGCTTTGATATTGCTGCAATTCATGGACAGCCTCTGCAAAAATAAAATCTGCACCTGCTTCTTTGTAGGCCACTGCCCTTTCCAGTGCGGCCTCCAGTCCTTCTGAGGCTAAGGCATCCGTGCGGGCACCAATGACAAAGGTTTGATCCGTTCTAGCGTCTACTGCAGCCTTGATACGATCGACCATTTCTGTTTTTGACACCAATTCTTTTCCCGGTCGATGGCCACAACGTTTTGCTCCAACCTGGTCTTCCATATGTACGGCCGCGGCACCAGCTTTTATCAAGGATTGAATAGTCCGCGCTATATTAAATGCCGATGGACCAAATCCAGTATCAATATCAACCAATAATGGCAGCGGGCATACATTGGTAATCCGTTGAACATCAACCAAGACATCTTCCAGTGTTGTGATCCCAAGGTCGGGAATTCCTAATGAACCAGCTGCTACACCCCCTCCTGATAAATAAATGGCTTGAAAGCCGGCCTGTTGAGCCAATAGCGCATGATTAGCATGGATAGCGCCAACTACTTGTAATGGTTTTTCATTCTTGATCGCTTCTCTAAAAAGAAGACCTGCGGTTTTTATCATATAATTGGATATTATAAAATTAGCGCGAAAGCCGAGCTGTGATGCATGACACCTATTTTATTATTTTTAGAGACTATTTTTCAGCAATTATAAGGTGCTCAATAACCTCCGTTTCTGCTAAAGATAAGAAAAATAAAACTTGAAAATGCAAATAACGAGGAGGAAATATCTTGAAATTGTATGCAATACACAGTGTAATCAAAAATACACAATAAGCTGATTCACAAAGCTTTTAAATGATTAAAATACGTAAAAAAAATAGATGGTAGTGAGGCTATAATTGGGGTTTATCAAAGCAAATTCAATTGAAGATCATAGAGAAGCGAACCCGATCATTGCTTCAACATCCAATCATTTTTCAATGGATCATTATCCATCTTAAAACCATTCGTTGAGCGCTCACCTTGTTGCGCTTATGCACAAACAGCACTGCAAAAACAATAAGTTGATCCCAGATTTTAAATCCGGTAACACATGAACGGTCAATAGACCAAATTTCTATTTTTAATGCGTGTATATTAGTTTTTTAGCTATTAAAAATTTTACAGTTAAAAATTAGAATGAAATTGCTGTAGCGGTAATTTGTAAGTTAAAACTAAAAGAAATTAAAACTTTTATTTTCTTTTACTGTTATATAATAAACAAGAATCGTTAATTATATAGAAAAACTTAAGACTCATGAAAAAATTAGCACTACTACTTACAATAATGGGGGGAATAGCTTTTGGTGCAAATGCTCAAAGAATCGAAACTATTCCACAAAGTTCAGCAGATGTTGGCACTGCTCCAATCAAAAAGGGTAACTGGATGGTCGGTGGTTCCTTGGCAAATCTCGGTTACAGTTTTGAAGGAAAAGCCTTTAATGTCAATGTACAACCAAGAGCTGGTTATTTTGTCTCGGATGGTATCGCTATTGGAGCTCAAGCTAACTTAGGTTTTATAGCTGTAAAAGATCATGATAATCAGTGGAATTATGGTATTGCACCGTTTGTACGCTATTACTTCCCAGAGGGATCATCTTCGTCAGGTCGCTTTTTCGGACAGGGAGATATCGGTATCGCGGGTAGCTCAGTCGGAAAAGGGGCATCGTTGGCCTTGGGTGCAAATCTCGGTTATGCGCACTTCATCACAAGAACAGTAGCACTAGAGGCGACTGTGGGCTATAATTACACAAAATCAAATGTAAACTTAGGCGAAAAAGCCTCAGGTCTGGGCGTAGGACTTGGTTTCCAAATCTACTTACCTGGACAGCGGTAGGTAACAGATTGCAGAAAGAAAATAGAAAAGGCCTATACAAATTCGTACAGGCCTTTCTAGCGGATTACGCTTTCATATAATAATTGGTAAAAATATGATCTCATCTCCATCATGCAGCACGCCTTGTGGAATTGCAAACTGTTTTGGAAAAAAGTAAGCCCCAGATCGGTCTCATCACTGCGCCTATCACGACATCATGACCATAGGTTTAATGGTCATAACCGTCTGTTCGTGCCAGCTGGTCGCAGCTGGACAGCCCATCATTTCATTAAAATAAATATCAGAGACGACCTGTTCTTTTTCTAATCGCACCTCCAGATGAAATCTAGTATTCAGATCGTTCAGGATTCTCTGTTGATACTCTTCCCTCTCTGTTGCTGCCGGCAATGTAAGTTCATAACAATAAAGATGGTTTTTTTTCCAGACTCTTAGATCTCCACATTCCTGATCATGGACATAGTGACATCGGTCGCAATTGTATACAAAAATACGGGAGACAGGAAAAGCACCAGATAGGCCAAAAGCAAACAGATAAAATTCATAGATTGCCATATTAACTAAGGAGATTCGGAGCACATCCGCATGCTCATCGCGGACTACACAACTGTATGAATCCAAATCTTCTAATAATGGGATGAACTGCGAATAATAGCGTTCTCTAGGCTTTATCTTTAAAATACTCTTGAGCGGCTGTTCCCGATTATGGGATTGAAATTCTCTTGTCTGACGAGTCTTAAAGCGTTCTAGCAGTAATGTTTTCATTGTAATTAGTTATAATTTGGTTATCCTACCTATTAAGCATTTTATCACGAAGTTTGTCCAATACCAAATTCCCCCGAATCTTCCCATAGACACCATCCATGATTATTATTAAAAACCGACCCACCTTCATTACGTAAAAACAAGAGGTCTAAATACATAAAGCTATCGTTGACTTACCAAAGAAAAAATACTATATTTATCGTGTCAAGAATAAAATAGCAGATTTCTTTTCATCGTATCATTCAATAGAAAAGCGGGTCGGTAAAAATTATAAGGTAGGCCACCATCCATAATCAATTTCATACAGCATGAAGGCGAAAACATGCTGCAAAGGAAGACCAATAACCTATTAATTTTTAAAGATTTATCCATTTATTCTCGATAACATTTGATGTTCTTTGTCAATACTACTTGGAAAACGCAATGAACCTGAATTTGAGATTGACATTGCCAACAGTGTCTAGTTTGCATTTTCATAATTTATAATTGGTTATTGAATCTTGTTCAACTTATTTTGTTTTCATTGCTGTTATATCCATTTGAATCTTGAATATCAACAGCAATTGGTAGAAAACTTAGTAAAAACTAAGTGAAACAAATATAATTACTTAGCTAATACTAAGCAAATATTTTTTAAATTATTATGCCTAAATCACTTATAGAATTTGAAATTGTCAGCCTGGTCCGCAAAAAAAGGAAAGATTTGAATATGAGTCAAGCTAAGATTGCCGCACTCATACAGGTCTCTGCGGGTTATATTGGTCAAATAGAAATGCAAAGTTCGGACAGTATGTATTCTTATGATCAATTGAATAGACTAGCGCTATTGTTTCATTGTAGCCCTAAGGAATTTCTCCCGGAAGAACCTATTGAATCACGTATTTCGGAAACAGCACCGCCTGAGTAGGCAATCTGGATTAGATCTGAAGAAAGGCGCTAAACCAGCGTCTAATAAAAAATCTTAGGGAAATAAAAACGGCATCCAGTGGATGCCGTTTTTTAATGCTATATATATCGACCCTGTTGTCCGCATCTATATACGAGATTTTTTACCAATAAATAGAATATAAAGCGACCACAATCATCACGACCAGCAATGATCCGATTACGAAACCGTTGTGTGCTTTAAACATTTTGGTATCGATTTCCAGTCCTTTAGGAACAATTCCGCGTTTGTTGTCAATTAAACTAATGATCACCATGAAGATGACACAGATGATAAATACAAAACTCATCCGGTCAATGAATGGAATTTCATAAATACCTGTAGCTGGATTTAATACCGAGAAACCTGTACTTGATAAAAATGAAAGATCCATAAGATCGGGTAATTTTTTGAAAAGTACGGATAAAATAAATCCACCAATTGTTGCAAACATAGCTGCATTTGAAGTCGTTTTCTTCCAGAAAAAACCTAGAATAAACATGGCAAAAATGCCTGGAGAAACAAATCCTGTATATTCTTGGATATATTGGAATCCTTGTTTTCCTTCTCCCATCAATGATTCGCCCAAGATAAGTGCTAAACCTGTACCTAAGACCATGGAAACGATGACTGCTAGTTTACCCACATTGACCAAGTTCTTTTCAGAAGCATCTTTATTGATTGCTTTTTGATAGATATCTAAGGTAAAGATGGTCGCAATACTATTTGCTTTTCCTGCTAATGATGCGACTATAGCAGCGGTTAAAGCAGCAAAAGACAGACCTTTCAAGCCTGCGGGAAGTAGCGTCAGCAATGCTGGATATGCTTTATTTGGATCTTGCGCACCTGTTGAGGTCAATAAACTGGAAGAATCGATAGCTCCTAGATTTTTATTGACAATATAGTACACAGCAATACCGGGTATCACTACGATCACAGGCATCAGTAATTTTAAAAAGGCGGCAAATAAGAGGCCATTTCTTGCCGTAGGCAAAGAAGCTCCTAATGCACGCTGTGTGATATACTGATTACAGCCCCAATAACTTAAATTTGCAATCCACATCCCCCCGATCAATACACTGATACCTGGTAGATCCATATAATTAGGATTATCTGTTTTAAATATCATATGAAAATGCTCTGGAGCATCATTGTGTAGTGTCGTAAAACCTGCTAATACCCCGTTGCCATCGGATATGATGTTTAATGCCAAGTACGTAGCAACTAAACCTCCTAATACTAAGAAAAATACCTGAATAACATCTGTATAGCCAATTACTTTCATTCCTCCCAGAGTAATAATAATGGCGAAAACAGCTAATAACATAATACAGAGGGTCAAGTCTAAACCAGAAATACCGCTGATGGCAACAGCTCCAAGATAAAGGATAGACATTAAATTGACCACAATATATAGCATGAGCCAAAACACAGCCATGATCATCGCTACAGTTCCGTTATAACGCTGGTTGAGGAATTGAGGCATGGTGAATATCTTATTTTTAAGATAGACAGGCATAAAGAATATAGCCACAACAATCAATGTGATGGAAGCCATCCATTCATACGCAGCAATAGCAAGTCCCATCTTAAAACCGGAACCGCTCATCCCAATAAATTGTTCTGCAGAAATGTTTGACGCAATTAATGAAGCACCAATGGCCCACCAGGTCAATGATCCCTCTGCTAGGAAATAATCCTTTGCACCCTCTGAAGCTGACTTCTTTTTGTAGTAGATCCACAAACCATAAGAAGCAACGATTATAAAGTATACAAAAAATACAATATAATCCTTCGTACTTAAAATAGTATTCATTATGTAAGATTAATTAGATTTAGTTATGAAATTGAGGCTAAATATAGAAATATTTATTTCAGATTTTCATATTTATTGAAGTAAAATCCTGAGGCTATCGATTTTAAGTATTTAACAATTGTGTGATTTTACTGTTTCTTTATCAATTTTCTTTGTATTTTTGCCCAATAATGTCAAAAATATCCTCAAATAGAGTTATTCGCTATAGCTCTCTGGTGATGCTTTTCATCATACAACTATTGTTTTTATTAGCGATTTTCAAAGAAAACAATTCTACTATTGCACTATCGTTCTTCATCGTTCTGATTTCTTTTCTATTACTCTTTTCATTTTTTAAGTCACCTGTCCATCACAATAAATTAGCTTACGAAAAAGTTTATATTGCGGTCTGGGTACCTATTGGAGCTGTGAGCTGTTATTTTTTAAATCATCAATTTGGCTTAGGTTCTGTTTTTTCTGCAAGTTTGGTTGGACTGGCCGGTGCACTAATCCCGTACCTCAATAAAAAGTCAGACTACCTATCGCACCTGCCCCCTGCTATTTATTGCGGTTCATTTGTCGGTATGTCCAACACGAGAGTAGCACATGATATTTATTTTATATTAGCTGCTAGTATCTGTACAGCAGTTCTGTTAATCATATCAAAAAGTTTACTAAATGGAGTTGGTGGCAAGCTGGGAACACTTGCTTTTGCTGGAGTAGCCATTACCTATCTGATATTATTTCTTTTTTCAAGAGCATGATCTATACAGCCATCCTCATCTTTACAGGAATATTTGGGAGTTTACTGACCTACTATTTTAACAACAAACTCAAACTCGGAGGTGTCCTATCCTCTTCGTTACTAAGTAGCATAGTTGCTGGATTTGTTCATTTTTTTCCTTCGTATATACCCCAAGAACTGGTCAGTCATATCCCGCTTATTTTCATTGGTTCCTCGTTCGTTGGTATGGTCTCGAGCAATCAATTGTCGACCTTCATCGGTGTTTCTTTATCTGGTCTTGTCTATAGTTTGATCTATATCAATACCAGCAAATTTTTTGATGGCTTTGGGGGTGCCTTGGGTACTTCTGCCTGTATCTCGCTACTCGTCATCATGAGCATACCTTATCTACGATCCAATCATAAAATGACTCTGGGTATCTTTCAGCTACGCAGGATGATGTTTAAGGAAAAAAGAAAAAGACGCCATCCTAAGAAATTAAATGATTGATCTGGAGATCTGCATCTTCGTTTTATCATACTTAATTAACGAAGACGCTTAACGTCCTACATAAATTAATAACGGTCTGAGTACTGTTATCTTTATTTTCAACAAAAATAATATACCCAAACCGTTATTAATAAGATCACGAATGAGAAGCGATAAAAGGAGACTTACAGCCTTACCCGATTATCGTCGCCTGTGTAATCCATAAAAATATCATTATCCAAAACAACTTCTTTTACCTGACCCTTTGTTTTCAGTTTTAATACGATTGAACTTTGATTCTTTTCCCATACTTGTGGTGTAAAATGAACTTTTTCTTTTTGACCATCTGCATAATTCAGAATAACATCAAATGGTATTGCAAACCCGCCTGCATTTTCAATGGTCAACGTCATTCCCTTTTTCTTTTGATCGACCTTTGCCAACTTCAGATCGATATAATGATTACTGAAATACCAATTGTTCCAAAACCAATTTAGATTTTTTCCGGATCCCGTATTAAAAGAGTAAAAATAATCCCAAGGAGTCGGATGTTTACCATTCCAGTTGTCCATATAATGGTGCAAAGCTTTTTTGAAGAGTTCGTCCCCGAGGTAGTCTTTCAATGCCAGATAGGACAATGCTGATTTGATATAGGCATTATTACCATAACCTTTGCCACTTAACTGCGAGGATAAAGATATCAGTGGTTGATCTTGTTCCGTAGCAGGATCTTGAATCCAACCCTGCACACGAAATTCTTTAAATAACTGCTTTGCCGCCTCTTCCCCATTTTCTTCTATTCCGATCAATAACTCCAACGCTGTCGCCCAACCTTCATCCATAAATGCATATCGGGTTTCGTTAGTCCCCATATAAAATGGGAAGTAAGTGTGTGCTATTTCATGATCTACTGTTTGCCTCGCATCCATAAAATTGTCGGGCACACTGCTATCATTGACCATCATGGGATATTCCATATCGGCAAATCCCTGCACAGCAGTCATCGTTGTAAATGGGTACTCTACTCCTGGCCAATGTTTAGAAAACCAATCGATACAATATCGTTCCCAACCGACGTATTGCTCAAAATCTTTAGTACCGTTGAGATAAGCTGCCTGTACGCTGACTCTTTTGGTCTTCAATTGCACACTGGAAGCATCCCAAACATAGTGATTGCTCAAAGCAAAGCAAAAATCAGAAATATGGTCAGCCTTGAACTTCCAGCTATTCCAAGTTTGCTGTTTTGTAACCTGCTGATCTTGCATTTCTTTTAAACTCGCCACTTGAATCACTTGGTCCGTGCCCAATGATTTCTTAAAGCGCTGCAAGATGTCTTGCTGCAAAACTTCTTCAGGATTTAAAAAACTTCCAGTGGCCCAGACTACAAAATTTTTAGGTACGCGGATTTCAACTTGATAATCGTTGAAATCATGATAAAATTCTTGACGTCCATTATGTTCCAACATATCCCAACCATTGTAATCATCATATACGGCAATACGCGGATATGCGTACGCACAATAATATGTTCCTGGATCTATCTGTCCCTCACGATCACTGGATAATGATAAAGGATACTCCCATTCCATGTCCACAGTTACAGTCGATCTAGCACCAATAGCCTGTTTTAATTTAACCCGATTAGCAGTTGTCCACTCCTTGCTGTCTATACCATACACCTGACCATTTAATTTGAATGACTTTAGCTTCAGTCCCGAAGTAAGGAAATCGGTATTGACGTCAGATGCTCTCGCGGCAGTGGGTTTATGCACATTATTAGCAAAGTGGATCACGAGATCATGTAGGGCATCGGGACTATTATTCTCATAAACAATATGTTGTTGACCCGACACTATTTTTGTTTTTGGATCAACGGTTATTTGGATCGTATATTGCCCTCTATTTTGCCAATAATTTGCACCAGGTGCTCCTGTTAAACTCCTTGTTTCCTTTTGATATGCCTGCTTGATATGACGTGGCGTGTAAAGCTCCTGCCCATGTGCTAAAAGACTACAAGTGAAAACGTATACTAAACTGAAGAGAATCTTTATTTTCATGTCATGATTTTTTTGTTAAAGATAGGGAGTTAGATAACGCCGTACAACTCAGGTCGCCTGCCTGTATGAAAAATGAGGGGCAAGAAATATCATAAGTGTTTCTTTTAACTATATTTGTACACAATCTCTGCACATAATATCCGATAAAATTTATAAAAAACAGGAAAAATAAACTTGATAAATGAAAAAACAGCTCCTTAAATTAGACATATTTGACATCGTAACAGCCTATTTAGCGCTTTTTTTCATCACTTTTATTAGTCCTACCCAAGCTCAAGTTACACTTGTATCGGATTCGTCACGTGTTGAATCCCAATCCAACTATGTACAGCATAAGATTGACTCTAACTCCACCTATCAATACGATATTTCGGATTTATTTCGTAATATTTTTCATCCCAAGAAGGAGCGAAATCCATATAAAAAACGTTCAGGAATTACCCTTATGCCAGGGATCGCACTAAATCCCACTATTGGAGCACAAATTGGTATCAAAGGCGTCGCAGGCATTGTATTGGGGGATAAAGCAAACACCATGATGTCAACTGCAGCATCGACAGCGTCTATTACCACAAAAGGGATCATGGTCTTTTATGTCAGTCACAATATCTACACAAAAGAGAATAAATGGAATATCCAAGGAGGATGGGCGATTGTTAAAATGGTCAATCCAGATGCAGGCTTAGGGATGACAAAAACATTTTCGGGGCAAAGTGACGATGATATCCTGACCAATCCGGACAAGAACTTGTTTGTATACAAGTACACTTCCTTTAGCATCAATGAAAAGTTATATAAACGCGTTTCTGATAATCTTTTTCTAGGTGCCGGATTTGCATTTGATATCCGCAAAAATATCACAGCATCGACTGAAAATAACGACAACCCTAATTATGTCTATAGCCAGCGTTATGGATTTAATGCAGAAAAATACAATTCAAATGGTCTCCTATTCAATGTGCAATACATGACCCGTGATAACCCAAATCGTGCTTACAAAGGGATATATTCGGATATCGGAATACGGATGAACCAAGAATGGATGGGTAGTAGTAAAAACGCGATACAGCTTACGACCGATTTTAGAAAATATTTTAGCCTCTCGGAGGAAAATCCAGAGCATGTCCTTGCTTTTTGGAACTATGGATCGTACCGTATATCGGGACGACTCCCCTACTTGGACCTGCCGGGAACTGCAAAAGATAATTCGTTGAGATCAGGGAGGGGCTATACCCTCGGTTTTTTCAAAGGACTGTCTTACTTCTATAATGAAGCTGAATATCGTTTCCCGATCCTTCGAAACAAATTTATCAGTGGTGCCACATTTTTCAATATTCAGTCTACCAACAATGATATGGACAGCAAACTGTTTAAATCATGGCGGGCTGCAGGTGGTGCGGGATTACGCATTTTATTTAATAAAGCGACCCGCACGAATCTATGTATTGATTATGCTATAGGAGGATATCATCAAAGAGGTGTGTTCTTGGGACTCAATGAAACTTTTTAAAAAAGTCTTAATAAAAGTTTTTCACTATTTTAGAGCAAATATTTTGAGACCCGATACCCTATGCCTGTGATTAAATCTGCTTTATGCTATTTATTATTTATTCCGACGTGCCTCTACGCCCAAGATGCAAAAAAAGACACGATCGCTTCTTATCAATTAGAAACGGCGAAGGTTTCTGGGTATTTGACAGAACAAGCCCTACTGACCACGCCAAGCTCGGTATCGATCGTTGGGCAAAAAGCAATCCTTGGTCAAAATAGTGCGACCTTAATGCCTGGCTTAAATACGGTACCGGGTCTACGTATGGAGGAACGATCGCCCGGTAGCTATCGTCTGGCACTCCGCGGAAGTCTGATCCGTTCGCCTTTTGGTATCCGGAATGTAAAAATATACAGCGATGAGTTTCCTATAACTGATGCTGGAGGAAATACCTACCTGAATCTGATTGATCCTGCTTCCATAGCACAGATCGAAGTGCTCAAAGGACCTGATGGTTCTATTTTTGGACCAAATTCGGGAGGGGTGATGATCATAAAACCTAATGGATTTCAAAAAGAGGGCGCATCTAAAACATCACTTAATATGGCGGGTGGATCTTTTGGATTTGCACAACAGCAATTTTCTACGCTCCAACATATCAATAAAAAATATCGCTTTGCAGTAGATCAAAGCTTTACACGATCTGATGGTTATAGAGAGCATACAGCATTAAATAAAAAAACATTTCAGACAGCGCATTACTGGGATTATAGTGCACAGACAAGTTTAAAAGTATTGGCGTTTTACAGTGATTTAAACTATCAGACACCGGGAGGACTCACGCTGGAACAATATCAAGAAAATCCTCGTGCTGCAAGACCTGCCACGGCAAGTGTCCCATCTGCAAAACAACAAAAAGCAGCAATCGATAATAAAACCTGGTACGGAGGAGTATCTCATAAAATTAAAATCAGTGATAGACTGAGCAATACAACTACAATTTTTGGTTCTTCATCCAAGGTTGAAAATCCATTTATCACCAATTACGAATTTAGGGACGAGCGCAATCTAGGTTACCGAAGTTATTTTTCTTACGAATCGCAAGATCAATGGAACTGGCAATTGCAAGTCGGTACGGAAGGTCAAAAGGGTTGGTACGATATCGCTAACTATAATAACAAAGGTGGTATTCCGACCGATCTTCAGGCTGAGGATAAATTGGAGAACTGGCAAAACTTCTATTACGCGAGAGCTAAAATGATTATCGCCAACAAATGGACAGTAGAAGGTGCTATTGGATTAAATCAAAATCAGATCGCTTATAGACAATTGCACCCGACGGCTTCAGCACAAAAGGAACACCTTTCTTTGGGTACAACTTGGATGCCCAAGATGGCAACATCTTATTTGCTGAAGCCAAATCTAGCTATACGCGGTTCGATATCCTCTGGATTTTCAGCACCAACCATTGCTGAAATCCGGTCTTCAGACAATCTCATCAATACAACATTAAAACCGGAGTCTGGTTATAACCAAGAAATTGGATTAAGATGGGAAGGAATGAATCGCCGCCTGATCGCTGATATTTCGTATTATCAGTACAAAATGAATAATGCCATCATTCGTCAATTGAATGAGAATGCTGTCGAATATTATCAGAATGCGGGTAAGATCAAACAAAAAGGAGTGGAAAGTTCGATCACAGCTTATCTCATGACACCGTCTACAGCACATGATATCGTACAATCACTGTACATCAATTCGAATGTTACCTATAATAATTATCGATTTGCCACCTATCAAGTAGGAAAAGACCGTTACGACAACAACAAGCTTACGGCTGTGCCCGACTGGATTGTTGTACATACGCTGCAGCTGGATCTTGCTCATCAGATCGGTCTTAATCTGCAACATAATTATACCTCAAAAATGCCATTAAATGATGCTAATACGGCTTATGCTGAATCTTTTCATCTGATTCAAGCAAAAATGCAGTGGGGCTTTAAATTTTTAACAGACCTACAGGCTAACCTTTATCTTGGTGTTGACAATTTGTTGAATGAAAAATATAGTTTAGGTAATGATATCAATGCTTTTGGGGGTCGATATTATAACGCAGCTCCTACTCGAAACTTTTTTGCAGGACTAAAATTGAGTTATTAAATGAAAGAGAACTACGCTATTCAAAAACTTGCTGATGGTACTCCTATTCCTTATGAGCTATTGTTGCTCGCGGACGAAACCAAAGAAGCTATTAACAAGTATATTTTTGATTGTACCATCTTTACCTTAATCAATGAAAAGTCTAATGATCTAGTTGGGGTGATGGCGATCTTACAACTGGATCAAGATACTGTTGAACTTAAAAATATGGCAATCGCAGCCCATGAGCAGTCCCAAGGTTTTGGAAGTGATATGCTCTCTTTCTTAAAATCTTACGCACGAGATCAACAATGTCAACAGATATGGGTGGGTACTGCAGATATCGGATATCTACAGCATCGTTTCTACATGCGCAATGGATTTGAAATGGATCATATCCGCAAGAATTTCTTTTTGGACCATTATGATGTTCCTATTATTGAGCATGGCATACAAATGAAACACATGCTTGTTTTTTCATATCGTTTAAAAACGTAAACAAATTAAAAAACAACATATCATAATATAGTCATTTATATATATCTTTAAAAATACTAGCTTTATATAAAAGCGTATCTAAAACCATGAGCAATTTCAATTATCCATTAAGCTTTCTATTTAAGATTTCTACTTTTCATAATGATTTTACGATCAAGGATAGTGAGGATCGTACGCTATTTTACGTTCGTCAAAAACTATTCAAATTAAAAGAGGAAATCATGATTTTTTCCGATGAAAGTCGGTCAGAACAACAATACAGTATAAAGGCAGACCGTTGGCTAGATTTCAATGCCAACTATACGTTTACGGATCATAAAACGACTGAAATCATTGGAAAGGTAGGGCGTAAAGGCATGCGGTCCATTTGGAAAGCAAATTATAATGCATTTGACCGAGATGGTGTAGAAGATTACAAGATCCAAGAAGATAATGGATGGGTAAAAGTTGGTGATAGCTTTTTAGGAGAGATCCCGATCCTTAATATCCTCACGGGATATCTTTTCAACCCTTCTTATACCATGTATGATAAAGAGGGAAACAAGGTCTTACAACTCCAGAAAAAACCTTCTTTTTTCGGTCGTAAATTCACATTGGACAAGCTCGCAGAAGTCGATCCCAAAGATGAAACTAGATTAATTCTTTGTTTTATGATGATGATCTTACTCGAACGTGAACGGGGATAATATAGAAAAGGAGCATATTGGTTTGCTCCTTTTTTCTTTATAAATTTTTTATTAAACGGTTCAATTGATATAATTTGACAAGTCTGTCAATAAAAAACAGAATCAATAAGGCATAAATGATTTGGGAAACCAATAGTGCATTTTCCTGTTGTGGCAAATTAATGTTAAAATCTCTCCAAGATCTGCTTAGTAAATAATTCAATACTAAGCCCAATAGCATACCGGCCATAAAAAAGTACATTCCTTTTTTTCTATCTTGCAAAACGGCAATAGACTTTTTCTCATCCTGCTCGATAGTCAGCATAACCCGACTTTCAAAATCTGAAAAAGGCATTTTAATTTTGCTGCTCTGCATCAACGATTTCATTAGTTCATCTTTATTCTCCATGCTACACATTTGCTTTATTCATTAATTTCTTCAATATGCCATACATGCGTTTACGACCGCGGTGCAAGATCACACGTGTATTGGCATCAGTCCATCCGGTTATGAGGGAAACCTCTTTAATGCTTTCTTCTTCCAGATAAAATAGGCGTAATGCTAAACTTTCATTGGCAGGTAGTAAGCAAAGTGCTTCATTAATAAGTTGACTTCGCTCCTCTTCTTCCAGTAACGTAAGTTCATGCTCATCGATCACCTCCTGATTATAATCAGGCTGAAAATCTAATACTTCAATTTTGATCTTGCGCAATCGCATAAAGGCTGTATTGACGACGATTCGGTACAACCAGCTGCTAAATTTAGACTGCTGGTGAAACGTATCCAATTTATGGTAACATTTGACAAAAGCATCCTGAGCGACTTCTTCGGCAAGCGATTCGTTCTTCACAATACTCATTGCAACAGAAAAGACCATATCCTGATACTTCTGTAAAAAATACCGAAAGGAATGCCGATCTCCCGCTAACACTTTATCAATATACTGTTGATCCATCAATCCCTGTCTTGCTTGGGTTTATCTACATAGCTTGCAACAACCATCGCAATACCACCACAAAGTACAATAATCGAAACTTTTAAAACTGCAGTAACGGGCTGCACCTGATACTGCGTCATTAGACCAACAATCAACAGTCCTACTCCGATTCCTACAGCTAAAATACCTAAACGTAGCCATTGTGAGATCTGCACCTTCTTTTTATAAAACTGAGATAAATCAAGCCCCGCTTCTATCAATGCCATACGCTCTTTGTTGCGAGCTTGAAAATAGTAATAAAGCGTAAAAAAAATTGTGCTAAATAAGGATACAACCATAATAGCAATCACTGTTTCTTCATTCATAATTTATATTTTTCTGATTAGATGCATGCAGATTATCAAATGTTACAGCTCAGTGCTAAAAATTGAAAAAAATATTCTTCTCTACTCTTTTCTAGTTACTTTAAGATTATCATTCTACCCTGCAGAAGTGATATCAACACTTACAAAACAAAGGTAACTATACGATAAACAAACATTAATGAATAAATTGGTTTTAAATGACGAATTAAAATGGTAAATAAAACAAATTTATCTAAGTTTGAATAGCATGTATACAAAAGACGTTTCGCCACAGGGTTCAGATGATTTTCACCAGTTTCGGTTTTCAGATATTCATTTTGACAATGAACATCGATACAGCTTTTATTCCTGGATGTCGAACTTATCCGATAACCAAGCTCCTATCCAAATTTTTTCACTTAAGAAAAATGAAGGTCATTTTTTGATTCTTTCTTTAGGCACTAGATACGATGTCATTGTGGTCTATGACAGCCCCGTGCTTACCTTATTTTGTAATTGTTCTGACCGCGAAGAATTCTGTATCCATCAAAAACTGATTTTAAATGAAATCTATAAGAATGATCACGTCAATTTATTTTTTTCTAAATATGCATATCACGATCATCTGAAAAAAATAGCAGTCAAATACGGGCTTGAGGATGAACAGGGACTGGAAGACTATTTTGAAATCCAATGGGTGGACAGAGCTGTAAAAATTCACAAAAAACAAGATAATTTGCTGGATCTATCTGCGGATATCTTCAACACCGCAACAGGTACTGATATAAAACGTAACGACAAAGAAGTCGAACAACAGACCAATATCTTGGTCTTAAAGGAGCATAAATACTATAAACATCCACAGGTCTTGCTCTATCGTGCTACACGTGCTAAAAATGGATCTCTAAAAAATCCATTACAACTGATTTCTTGTGAGGAAATGATCTGGACAAGTAAAGATATCACGGAAGGACAATTCTTTACGGCACTTCATTTTTTAGGACAGAATACCGTAGAAGAAGGGAATCAACAGATAACAGCATTTAAAAAGTTGATTAAAAATCCACTGGGGCTGGAGATTTATCAGCATGATAAATCTCTAGCCCAAAGTATTTCGGCAAATAGTCTAACACAGATCACATTAAGAGAACTTCCAAAAACAATTCGTATCGATATCGATCAAATTGGTAATTTTTTCACCATCCGGAGTACGGTCCAAATTGCGGGGCAAGATCATTCTTTACAGCAACTTCCTTTAGTATTTGACTATTTCACCCAAGTCCAGCAGCATTTTTATTTTATTGAAAATCGACAGATCCTGACCCTTTTCAAATTGTTTCATACTACAGCTGATCACCTTAAAGTACATCAGTCCAAATTTGAGGATTTTAAGAGGGATTTCTTAATGATCATGGAAGAAGTGGTAGATGTCAATTACCTACACATCCCAAAGGCAAGTAGTAAACAAATTAAAGAACAGCAATTCTATAGCGATACCGAAGCAATTATCTATCTTGAAGAATCTGGTGATTACATCAATCTGATTCCAACGATGCGGTACGCTGATGTAGAGGTGCCGGTACGGAGTAGACGGTCCATTTTTGGATTTGATAAAAAAGGAAAGAAATTTTTAGTGAAACGGGATCTCGAAGCCGAACTCCAGATTGTCAGTTTAATCATCAAACAGCACCCCTATTTTGAGGAGCAGCTGGATGAAGATTTTCAGCACTTCTATCT
Source organism: Sphingobacterium sp. UBA6320 (assembly GCF_002440335.1). Lineage (NCBI taxonomy): Bacteria > Pseudomonadati > Bacteroidota > Sphingobacteriia > Sphingobacteriales > Sphingobacteriaceae > Sphingobacterium > Sphingobacterium sp. UBA6320. Next base: position 48,609 of record NZ_DJTA01000024.1, read on the forward strand.
GCATCGTAAACATTTCCTTGAATTGGACTGGTTTCTAAATGTCTTTGAGGAGTGGCGTAAGCACCACATCTCTATCATCGGATTTAACGAAATAAAAGCAAATACATACAATTCCTTTAAGGGTAAAATAGCTATTCATGTGCTCAGTGGGCAGAATTGGTTTAATGTCCATGTCGATATGCAATTTGGAAAAAGTAAAGGGTCTCTTAAAAACCTTCAAAAAGCCATTCGTAACAAATCAAAATTCATCACCCTAGATGATGGTACGCAAGGTATGCTGCCCGAGGAATGGCTTCATAAATTTGAGCAGTTTTTTTTAGCTGGTGAAATAATCGATGACAGCCTCTTACAGATCGCAGAAACTAATTATTCGGCTATCGATCAATATTTTGAAGAAGAGTGGTTATCCCAAAAAGCAAAAGAACGACTTGAGGAAATCAAAAATAAAATCAAAAATATCGATCAGGTCAAGCCAGTAGTACTATCCAAAGATTTTATAGGCAGCCTACGAAGTTACCAACATGATGGACTGAACTGGTTGAATTTTTTAGATGAGTTTAATTTTGGAGGTTGCCTAGCAGATGATATGGGACTCGGGAAAACGATCCAGATCATTGCCTTTATTTTAAACCAGCGTATCAAAGTTAAATACAATTGCAATCTGCTGGTACTGCCAACGACACTTATTTTCAACTGGAAAAATGAATTGGAGAAATTTGCACCATCGATTAAAACACTTGTACTTCAAGGTGCAGATCGGCAAAAAAACACCCAAGGATTTGAGCAATATGAACTGATATTAATTTCTTATCATAACCTGTTGACCGATATCAATCATTTAAAAAAACAGGCTTTCAACTATATCTTTTTAGACGAGTCGCAACAGATAAAAAACCCCAATTCGCAACGATACCAAGCGGTCACCAAACTCACTGCGCGCAATCGTATCGTCATCACTGGAACACCAATCGAAAACAGCACCATGGATCTTTTTGCTCAGCTATCCTTTGCTAATCCCGGATTATTAGGTTCAAAAAAATATTTTAAAGATGTGTACACGACGCCTATCGATGGATTTAGTAATAAAAAAAGACTGGAGGAACTGCAACGCAAAGTAAAACCTTTTATTCTTAGACGCACGAAAACTGAGGTCGCCAAAGAGTTGCCCGCAAAAAATGAAATCGTACTTTACTGCGAGATGAAACCTGCGCAAAGGCATATCTATGATACGTATGAAAAAGAATTTCGAGAATTTATCTCTGTAAAAGATGGAGATGAAATCCGTAAAAGTCCGATGCATGTGTTAAAAGGACTGACTAAACTGCGACAGATCTGTAACTCAACAAAATTGCTAAAAACAGAAGATCTAAGTGTGGAGCAAGATGCATGTAAAATTGAAATGCTGGTGGAACAGGTGCTGGATAAAAGTCCTTATCAAAAAATTATCATCTTTTCACAGTTCGTGAGTATGTTAAATCTAATCGAAACAGCATTATCCAAACACGATATCACGGCACTAAAATTGACAGGACAAACAAGAGATAGGCAATATATTGTATCGCAATTTCAGGAAAATGATGCCCAAAGGGTTATCTTGATCAGTTTAAAAGCTGGTGGAACAGGTCTAAATCTAACGGCTGCGAGTTTAGTTTATCTGGTAGATCCGTGGTGGAATCCAGCCGTTGAAGCGCAAGCTATCGACCGTGCTTTCCGGATCGGTCAAGCCAAAGATGTGACCGCTATACGTTTGATCTGCCCAGATACTGTAGAGGACAAAATCATGAAACTGCAGGCAAATAAAACAGCCATAGCGGATAATATCATTTCCAGCAAATACAATCCAATCGCGGATTTTATGAATAAAGAGCGTTTACTTGCCCTATTTGAATAGACAGGAAATTTAGAAAGAACTACTGCACCGATGAAAAAATTAAAGCAAACCATGGAATATTTGAAATCTCTAGAAAAGATTTCTGTTGCAGAAAACATACATGATATTTGGTCTTATATCTGCTATTCTCCTAAAATGCCCGTGAGACATCATCAGGAACAGTTGATTGAATTAGCCTCAAAAAATAAATTGACGGTAAAAGATGAGTTTTTCAGTGGCCATCTATTATCCTTTCCTGTCTTTCGTTGGGGAGCGGGTAAAGACATCGTTTTGTTAACACATGGGTGGGGATCAAAAGCTGCGGATTTTTCTATGCTTATTGAGCAGCTATTGGAAAATCCAGACTTAACGATAATTGCATTTGATGCCCCTGGAAATGGAGAGGCTGAGGGTGAGCTATCCAACTTAATCTTATATATGGAAGCTGTGCAAGCTATTATAACTGCCTACGGCATGCCTGCCATAACGATTGGTCATTCTCTTGGAGCTATGGCCAATGTTGCGGCTTTAGCCAATATCAAACATAAGCCGCACTGGATCATTAACCTTACTCCATTAGTAAACTTAAAAGCGAATTTTGCGGCCAGCATGGATTATGTAGGTATTCCCATACATGTTCAAGAGCACTTCTTCCAGAATTTTGAGGAAAAGTTCAATATGAAAATTACTTACTTTCACTTAAATAGTCTATATACATTCGATAACACCCAACAACATTTGGTCCTGTATGACAAGGAAGATAAAATTGCTCCCTATGATTATCTGCATTCGTATTTGGATGATCATCCTCAAATAGAAGCTATCAACCTGAACGCTGTTGGTCATGAAAAAATATTAAGATCTCCTGAAGCTATAGCGCTAATCCTTGGAAAAGTGAACTCGTTACAATCAGAAAAATAAGATGGTGATGAATATGGGCTATCGTAGAGCGTCACTAAAATATTGAATTAATTGAAAACCCTGAATAGTTAATAAGAAATTTCATCAATCATGCGAAATAGTTCTTTGAACACTTTCTTAACTTATAGTATTGCCTTCGTTTGGTTTGCAAATGGTTTATATTGTAAAGTGCTGAATTTGGTTCCACGACATCAAAAAATTGTCTCCATAATTTTAGGTGATCAATATGCAGGCGTATTAACTTTACTTATTGGTCTCGCAGAAATTATTATGGCTATATGGATTGTAAGCGGTTTTAAGTCACGTTTAAATTGTATTGTTCAAATTATTGTAATTGCTATGATGAACAGTCTAGAACTATTATTTGCACCTCATTTATTGCTATGGGGTCACTGGAATATCTTATACGCTTTGATATTTATCCTTATTATCTACAGCAACGAATACTATTTTTCTAAAAATAAAGGCCATGTTCGCATTTCTTAAAAATCACCCTTTTGCTGTTGAAGCATATTTCGAAAGTTCTATTGTTTTAACATTTGCCGTTTCTAAGGAGAAATTAGTTCAACTGATTCCTAAAACATTGACATTGGATACTCTTGATGGCCACTACGGATTTTTGGCTGTAGCTTTAGTTAAAACAACTCAATTAAGACCTAAAGGTTTTCCTAAGGTATTCGGAAATGATTTCTTTCTTATTGGATACCGAATTTTTGTAAAATATGAAAATGAAAAAGGGAAGAAACGTCGTGGATTATATATTCTAAAATCGGAAACAAATCGAAAAAAAATGGAAATTTTAGGCAATATATTTAGTCATTATAATTATAGCACAACCGATATCCAACAAGAAAAAAAAGGTAAAGAGCATTGCGTTTCTTCCAAAAAATCTAATTTTCAAATTGAGTATAGCGAGGGAGATATTAACAGTGAATTACCGGCACAATCTCCTTTTATTAATTGGAAAGAGGCCAGGAAATATGCTGGACCACTTCCATTTACTTTTAATTATGATATAAAGAAAAACGAAATGCTAATTATTGAAGGAATTAGAAATAACTGGAAACCTATCCCAATAATAGTATCTCAATACCATATCGAATTTTTGAAAGAGCTAAAATTAGATGATGCTATATTAGCAAATGCTTTTATTATTAATCATATACCCTATTCTTGGAAAAAAGGAATTAAAGAAAAATGCAGCAATTAAGGAAACCACTTCAAGGTCTAGGAAATATCATCCGATTCAATTGGCACTTCTATCTCATTGCCTTATTATGTATAGGTTTATTACTATGGGGTTATTTTCTCGTTGATGATCAACTTAAATTCTATTTTCTGATACTGCTGAGTGTAGTCTGCCTCTCTACGGGAATGTCTTTACTTGCATCATTTTATATTTATGATTTCAGCGATTTCTATTCTTTAAAATGGTTAAAAAAATCTTATGAAAACAAATCAATTGTGAATATTAATGCCGGATTTGACGAAACAACTGTATATTTAAAACAGGTATTTCCACAATCAACGATACAAATACTTGATTTTTATGATGCAAAAAAACACACAGAAATTTCTATCAAAAGAGCTCGAAAAGCATATCCATTAGCTAAATCCTGCCAAACAATCAGCACGCTGCATATTCCTATTCGATTTCAATCAATAGATTTGATATTTCTTGTTCTAGCTGCACATGAAATTCGTGATTCAAATGAACGAACTTTATTTTTTAAAGAAATACATCGAATTTTAAAACCTAATGGTGAGGTATATATGGTAGAGCATTTAAGGAATATACCTAATTTTTTAGCTTTTAATATTGGTTTTCTTCATTTTTACAGTAAAAAAAACTGGATGAATAATTTTAAGGGCGCTGGTTTTGATATTGTTGAAGAAAAGAAACATACTCCATTTATAAGCATATTTAAATTTAATGAAAAATGATTGTACACCTTAAATTCATTGGTTTTATTTTAATTTTTTTAGGTATTGTACATCTAATTTTCCCTAAATATTTTAATTGGAAGGAAGAATTAAAATCACTGAGTTTGATCAACAAAGAGATGATGTTTATCCACACTTTCTTTATCGCAATCACAATAATCTTAATGGGTGTTCTATGCATATCATCTTCGGAAGAACTCATCGAAACAAAACTCGGAAACAAATTATCTGTGGGAATGGGTATTTTTTGGTTATTGAGATTACTTATTCAATTTTTTGGATATTCAAGTAAACTTTGGAAAGGCAAAAATTTTGAAACATTAGTTCATATTATTTTTTCTTGTCTTTGGTGTTATATGACACTAATCTTCATTATGACATCCCTAGGGCAAAAAACATTTTTCTAATCATTAACTTTGTACTACAAACATTTACATAGTAGCATGATTAAAGCAGTTTTTTTTGATATCGACGGTACCCTTCTTAGTTTTGATACACACAAAGTACCAACTTCAACCGAAAAAGCCATTCAAAAGTTAAAATCAAAAGGTATAAAAGTCATTGTTTCCACGGGTAGATCTATTAATAGTTTAGATCACATCAAATACTTGGACTTTGATGGGTTTATTACTTTTAACGGTGGTTATTGTATTACGAAAGAAGGTGATGTACTATTTAGAAAGGGAATACATGCGACAGATATTAAATCTTTGATCGACCACGCTGAGCAACATGAAGTCAGCTTCTCACTGATGTCGGAGCACGAAATATCTATTTTTAAAGTTACGCCAGAGATCGCTTCCATGTATGAACTTCTAAACTTACCTGTCCCTCAACAAAGATCTTATGCTGACTTTGATATGGCATCGGTGCTGCAAACCAATATCTTTATTCAACCGGAAGAACAGAAAACATTTATGAACACTGTGATGCCTAATTCTGTGGCAAGCCGTTGGACACCGTTATTTGCTGATGTGAATCCTTTAGGACAAAGTAAACAGGTAGGAATCGATGTATTTATCGATCATTTTGATATCGACATAAAACAAACCATGTCATTTGGGGATGGTGGAAACGATATTACCATGCTAAAACATACGGCTTATGGAATTGCAATGGGGAATGCTAATCCTGAGGTGAAGGCTATCGCAGACTATATTACTGACGATGTCGACAATGATGGTATCTTTAATGCTCTAGCACATTTTGAGGTTATCTAAAATCTCAAAATAAGATTTGAACGAAATGTATGTGCATTACTATTCATGATCAACGTATGTTGATCATCAAATTCATACTGTAATCGTGCTTGGTAGTTTTCCATGATAGCATGATCTTTTTGATCGACAATATGGTGATTGACATGATTGATTACATCCAATGAAATGATTTTTTCAAATACTGAAACCTTGATTTTCATTGGATACTTTTTTGCGGCATGATATCCTTGCCACAAGGCATTCTGAACTAATGGGAGTAGGATAAACCGCGGTACTGATAAAGTAGGATATTCGATCTTTTTAGTCCACACAATGGAAAGGTCTACATCAGAAATCTGACTAAACAAAGAAACATACTGTTCCATAAACTCGATTTCGGCAATAATAGCATGTGTTTTATGGGGTTGCAAAGCAATATCTTGATAATCTAAAAGTGCTCGTAAAATGGCAGGATCTGTGGGTTCACTCTTAATTCTGTCTAGGCAGATGCGTATAAGGGCGACATCCATCTGGCTATTTATAAAAGATAAGTCGGCCTTATCTTTCCATTGCCACTGTACATTTTCGGGAACCTTACTACTCCACAAACGTTTCCATAATCGATCCATCGCAACTCCTATTTTAAAATTCTAATGATCTATTTAAGCTTTTTTAAGATCTCCGCAACTCTGTACTCCACCATCTTTACGATCAGTTCATAAGGAATCTGTTGCTTTAAAGGAAACTGTACAGAACCTTTACCTTGTTTATAAGGAGCAAGTTGGTCCTCAAATTGCTCATGACCAGTAGGTGTAGCATAAAATCCAATATGCTTCTGATAACCGCCAAAATAAACGAGTGGTTTTCCTTTTAACTTATACGCTGGCATACCGTAGGCAATACCCTCTGTTGCATCTGGAGCATGTGCCAAAATGGTTTTCCGTACTTGCGACAAAATCTGTTGCACGTCGTTTGGAAAAGAAGTGATATATTCGTCTACCGTTTTAAACTCAATCTTCATCGTTAATTATGATGTTAAAATACAAAATAAATGTAAACAAAAGGGAACCATTTTACCAATGATTCCCTTTTGTTTTTTATAAAAATTTGTTTCTGTACCTTATTCCAAACCACTGACACCACCTGAAACAACAAGCTTCATCGCATCTGTAGCGGACATATCTAATTTTGTTACTAAGGAAGATTTTACGACAACAACTTGTCCAGCGAATGAGTAAGAATATGGAAAATAAACCACCACTTCGTCCGTCAAATTAATTTTTGATAGATCTGATTGTGTCAAGAAACCGATCTTACTCACCCCAATTTCATTCACTTTGACCAAAACAGGAACATTGAATTTTTTGGCATCGCCAACAAATGCTTCTGTAAAATCCTTAATCGATGAGTACAAAGTATTCAACAATGGAATACGATTAATCTGATTATTCAACCAGTGCTTAATAGGATCCGTGACAAAATTGGTAAAAACAATTCCTGCTATAACCAAGATTAAAATAACCGTTAAAATACCGATGCCTGGAATATACAGGGGATGTCCAGTCTCATCCTCTAAAAACATGCCCGTAAGATTCAATGCCGAATCAACAGAAGCTACAATCCAGACAATCAAGAAAATAGCACCAGCTAAAGGAACGACAACTAAGGTTCCTTTTATAAGATAATTTAAAAAAGCTCTAATTAATTTTGATAACATACTACTTGTACCTATTGACGTTACAAAGATGCGAAATAAGCCTTGAATTACTCGTAAAAATAAACTCTTTTAACCCGTTGTGAGATATTCACCAACAATTCATAGGGAATGGTCCCAATTGCTAATGCGGCCTCTTTCAGATCTGGATAAACAATAACTTCATCTTCTTCATTGACATCAATATCGGTAACATCTAACATACACATATCCATACAGATATTACCAATTGTGCGGACTACTTGTCCATTGATAGACATCTTACCCACACCGTTTCCAAAACGGCGGTCGTAGCCATCGGCATAACCAATCTTAATGGTCGCAATACGGCTAGCGCGATTTAATACGCCTGCACGATTGTATCCGACTGTCTCGGTAGCAGCAAGCGATTTGATCTGCGTCACATTAGTTTTCAAAACACTGACTTCTCTAACGGGAAGATCATCACGATCCATATCAATTCCATAGAGACCGATCCCCAATCTGACCATGTCAAAATAAGCACTTGGCCATAGATCTATTCCCGATGTAGCAGCGATGTGCCGTATAAAGGAATAACCTAACTCCTGCTTAAGTTTGATCGTAAATATATCCAAAAGATGAATTTGATTTTCTGTAAAGGCATGATCCACCTTATTTCCTGCTGATGCTAAGTGCGAAAAAACAGATTTTACTTTCATTGCCTCTTGATTTTTCAGAACAGCAAGCAGATCATCGATTTCATCAGGCATAAATCCCAATCGATGCATACCCGTATCAACTTTGATATGGACGGGAAAGTTTTTTAACTGATGCAGCTCCAAATAACGGAGAAATGAACCTAAAATTCTAAAACTATAGATTTCGGGTTCCAATTTATGCTGTACAATGGCATCAAAAGCATTTTCATCAGGACTCATAACCACTATTGGAAGTGTGATACCTCCGTTTCGAAGATCAACACCTTCATCGGCAAAAGCTACTGTCAAATAATCCACATGGTTAAATTGCAGCAAATTAGCAATTTCAAAACTTCCACTACCATAAGAGAAGGCTTTGACCATAGCCATTAATTTTACTCCTGCAGGCAATAAGCCTCGGTATATATTAAGATTATGTTCCAGGGCGTTCAAATTGATTTCTAAAATGGTATCATGGGACTTCGCAACCAGTCGTTTACTGATCTGCTCAAAGTGGTAATCACGCGCTCCTTTGATCAAGATCGTGGCGTTACTATATTCAATATGCTTAAAATCTTCTATCAACGATGCTGTATCTGGATAACTGGTAACTGGTAATGAAAATTGAGCTGGCAACTGACTCAGTATCGGTCCAATAAAAATCAGATCGGTCAGATCACTAGCGTCAATCAATCGTTTCAATTTACTGATGCTTTTCTCATCATGCAACTCAACACCAGGAATATCGGAAAGAATCAATACTTTACGCGTATTTTGCTTCTGCTGTTTTAGAAAATCCAGCGCAATCTGCAATGCAACTAAATCATTACTATAGGAATCATCAATGATGGAACTATTATGCTTTCCTTTTTTCAGTTCAAGACGCATTTCCATCGGTTGCAATGTTGCAATTCGTTCTGCTATGGTTTTGAAATCATATCCAAATGTGATCATGACAGCAATACATGAAATGGCATTTTCAATAGATGCTTGATCGACAAAAGGAATTTTTACCGTGAAAAACTGTCTGGAGAAACATAAGCTGAGCAAAGTTGCTTGATCGTTCTCTTTTTTAACAGAATAGACCTCCAGTTGGCAGCTCTCATCTTCGCCCCATGCAAATTTATAGAGCTGAGAAGGCATATAAATATGTTCCAAATATTTTTTTGGATAGATCAATACTTCAGCATCTGTAAAGAGTTTCAGTTTTTCAGCAATTTTTTCCTCTTTAGAATCAAATCCTGCTTTGTGTGCCACACCAATATTGGTCAGTATTCCATGTGTAGGTCTGATCATATGTTGAAGTTTTGCCATCTCTCCTACTTCGCTGATCCCAGCTTCTATAATGGCAAAATTGTACTGATCATTTAACTCCCATAAGGATAAAGCAACTCCAAGCTGCGAGTTATAACTTTTAGGGCTGCGGTATATTTTATATTCAGGAGATAGTAATTGAAAAAGCCATTCTTTAACAATAGTCTTACCGTTGCTCCCTGTAATCCCTAAGACCGGGGATTTAAACTGCATCCGTTGATGACCAGCAATGGCCTGTAAGGCTAAGAAAGTATCGGCTACCCATAAAATATTAGCATCTTGCAATACCAGTTCTTGTTGAAAATCATCTTGTAACACAAAATTTCTAATTCCTTTGCTATAGGCATCCATAATAAACTCATGCCCATCCCGACGGTTGACTAAAGCAAAAAATAACCCTGTTTCTGCATTGACGATTTTGCGTGTATCGTATATCAAATTTTGAATGATACATTGACCATTAACTATAATTGATCTCTTAGGGCCTATAATCTCCGAAATATCCGCAATGCTGTACATGATTAAAAATTTTATTCAATCAAAGCTCCACATTTTTTCAGTAAGTTCAATATATTTTTGAAATTTGTAAAGATGTTTGACGAAGAGAAAAAAAGAAAAAAAATATACACACCTAAGCAGGCGTTGCTCAAAGCGGAGAGTTATTGTGCGTATCAAGAACGGGCGCAACAAGAAGTACGGGATAAATTATATGATTGGGGACTACACGAAGAAGATGTTGAACAAATCATCTCGCAATTGATATCAGAGAATTTCTTAAATGAAGAACGCTTTGCGATCGCTTATACCTTAGGTAAGCTCCGGATGAAGAGTTGGGGGAAAATAAAGATCAAACAGTCGTTAAAATTTAAACGAGTTTCAGAACCTTTAATTAAAATTGCATTTTCTAAAATTGATATGGATGAATATGAGGATAAGCTCAACGAGCTGATCGATAAAAAAAAGCTTTTAATAAAAGATAAAGATCCTTATATAATCAAGAATAAGCTATTTCAATATGCTTTATCCCGCGGTTTTGAAAGTGATATTATTTCTTCTGTCCTGAAAGAAAAGGGATTATAAAAAAAACAAAATAAAGCTGGTATGAAAATTTGTTTTTTTAATTATTAGCTCTATATTTGCATCACCAAAACAGAAAACAACTTGTTAGCTGTTAGTAATGCGAAAATAGCTCAGCTGGTAGAGCACAACCTTGCCAAGGTTGGGGTCGCGAGTTCGAATCTCGTTTTTCGCTCCACATTAAGATCACCTGCCTAGGTGGTGGAACTGGTAGACACGCAGGACTTAAAATCCTGTTTCCGTTAAGGAAGTGCGGGTTCGATTCCCGCCCTAGGTACAAGAAAGCTCATCCAAAAGATGAGCTTTTCTTGTTTTGAAACAATTGTTCTAAAGCTAATGTAATGCACACCTCTGTATTCAGCATCGTTGACCAAAATCCGATTTCTTTTTGCATGTACTGAACTCCATCTGCTAAAAATTAAACTCCTGTTTTTCGTTAAGAATTTATAAATCCGATTCCCATTAATATATCTACAAAAGACAACTTTTTAGGGATTTTTCATTCTATTTTATTAAGCCAGCACACTGCATTCACACTTCGTAATTAATAAACAGCACCTTGTTAATTAGTAACTATATCATGAATATAATTCAGAGCTATTATAGAGGATTTGTATAGGGTTTCTATAGGGTTCATATAGGTAAATCTCTATAATACCTGTAGAAAATCACTATAAATTTTGTTGTATATCTGAAGTAATATAGAATCTAACCATCACCCCGTCTGAATCATTATACGCTCTTGCAAACATGATTGACGCCATCTAGAAAAAAATCCTTTAACTTTATTTACACTTCCTTAAGAAATACGGATGCGATTTTATAAATTTATATACCTTTAGCATCTGATCCCTTATTCAAAAGTTGCACAAATACTAAGAGAAAAAAGAATTAAAAAAAACCTTGCCTATGATAGCTAACATCAAGATCACAGAAAGCAAAATTTTATCCGATAATTGGTACATCCTAAGAAAAATAATTACCAATATGGATGTACACATGGGGAAAGTTCGAAATATGTAACATCTCCAACTCACTTTAATAGAGAAGAGGAAAGCGCTTTTTATAACGTGCATGAATCGCACAAGTAGTTCGCAGCCAAAGACGATAGTGACCAGCTGGGATAGCAGTTTGATCTTGACATCACGGATCGCATCTTCCAAACAAAAACAGACTAATTCGCCATCTATACACATTTCCGATAAAGTGATATTAACTTCCTTTTTGACACGTTTTACTGTTATTTTCATTTTATTACAGTTAATTAGTTCATTAAAAAAACTAGCTTAGTACATAGTGCATTATCAACCTACCTTCATATCACTTGTCAATAAAGGCAGATTGATAAAATACCTTAGCGCACCAAGATACTAGCTGATTGACTTCAATCTCCAGCACCTTTGTTATTAAGAGCACGCACCTTAAACTCATAGAATAGTCCCATTTCAAGCGGTACAATGATATTGCCTTTAGAAGAGGTCGTCGTCAGGCGATCACTCCATTCAGCCTCAGGAACCATTAATTTTCGAAAAGTATATTCATAAAGGCGCATCCTAATTTGGTTTGTAAAATCCAGGCGAACTTGACCAGACTGCCTACCATCAGATATTCTTACCTCCTCAACCATAGCAGGAACAATACTTCCTGTAGCAGGTGCTGCTGTTGGGAAACCAGAACTCAATAAGGTTGATAAATGTCCTTTAGCAATACCATTAACATAATACCCCAATTGTTGTAATGCTTCTGCCAAAGGCACTTTACTTTCATCTTTAAGTGCTGTATCTTCTGGCGAACCTCGCTTCCGTGCTGCTGTAAGCTTAGTCGTAAAATCATCCAATAGTTCTGCGACATCATCCAAGGCAGGAAAAGGTACAAGAAATTTAGCATTACCAGTCATTGCACCAATAACTGTTCTAGTCAATACCATCAATTCATCGTCTTTCATTCTTCTAAATCCGATGAGGGCTTTTGTTTTTGTTGCCATTTTTTTTCTTCTTTAGGTACTTTTAAGTAAAATTTATAGTTAAAATCATGTTACTTTCTGCTCGCGAACCAGATGCAACGATAAAAACATACTATCGGGTATAAGGGGAAATCAAATAATGACACAACTTTATACGGTATGATATAAATTGACACAGAATGAGATAATAGGCATCCCAATTTTGCATATATTTCAATTGATTTCGCAACATATCAATGCCAAGTTGCTTATACGTTTGTTCCTATTAATGCTACTCCACAAGAGAACGAGAAACTTTATGTTCAACTTTACACTCAAATTGCATATGACGCCCAACTTGACTAGCCTGATGTGTATCATGTTCAACCAAAAGACATTTTTATATTAGTTGATAAGCAACAGGTTGCCCTTGATTAACATCAAAGGCAACTAGCGTATAATCATGTTTCACTTCACTAGCATCAAGTGGAACATGACAACGCGATTGTACGGCAACTGTGTTATCGTATTGAACTTGAGACACCTGCATCACTACAAACGTAAGCGCAAAAGTCTAGCATATCAGATTACGGACATCCTTTGGCATCTCTATGTATGAGTGCATCTTTCAGATCTGATTCAAAATAGTAATTTTCCCACCTATTTTACGGGGAATTAAAAGACCAATTTTAACATAGCGGTAGTAGGTAGACCGACTGATATGCAACTTATTCATTGCATCATATTTATCTAAGATTGGTTCAGATTGCTTGAAATCTTGATAGTCCAAAGTTGCTTTTATTTCTAAGAAGTATTCCGTTACCTCTTTAATCAAGTGGACTGTTTGTTGTAAAAGATTTTTGATTGAGATTATAGTATCAAAGATTTCCTTGATCATGGAAATCATAAGTTTAAGTCCTTGCATAAGTAGCTAATTGTATACCTGGCATAGGGACAAGTTTGACCATGCCTCATGGTAACCATGAAGCGATATAACTTAGGCGGACTTATCCTATAACAATAAAACGATCTCCAGTTTTAATTATACTTACACACGATCAGCTCAGTAATCCTATCCTAGCATCTTTGCAACTACAAAGAAACACTCATAATCAACTGAATATGAGTTTTTTTAAGTAAATTACCTACTTAAACCAATATAAAACTATGATACCGAAGCTCCCTGTGTCCGTCACAATCGTGCGACAATATAGCTTGCCGAGAAAAATACCGTAATACGAAGTCTACCCTACGATCTTCACAACGACTTATCCTTTCTCAAAAAATCTCTCTGTCATGTTTTACTAAATTATATAGCATATAAAATGAGGGATTTTTTATTCTATAAACAGAAAATCTAGGCACTTCATGCTCTTAAATAGCATAGGTGTATTTTGAAAATAATATTAAATAGATGTTTAGGAGAAGTTAGTCAATGAAATGAGGGTTATTAACGATAAGACACTAATAATCAATATATATATATACATCAGAATCCGTTTCACATGCTCTACAATGGTTTTAAAATAATTCTTAGATTATGAGCTTTTTCATGTACCAGAAATCGTAAAAAAACAAGAAAGACAAATAAAGATTTACAACAAGTGCGTTTAAAAGAACGCTTTACAGCAAGAGCTGAAAAACTACTGAGAAAAAAGAATCAACTATTAATATGTTGAAAAATGGTTTCGAGGTTAAAATGTCGCTGATATTCTTGGATTATCCATAATAGTACGCCAGTTGCAACTGCGGGAAATTATTAAGTACCATGCAGCATTGACATCTAGTTAAAACGAGATGTCAATGCTTATACCAGGTAAATATTCCATCAGAACTTTTGGTAGTTAAGTTGCAGAATTTTTGGCAGCAGGATTGCAGAGTTCAGGTCTCAAAAGTAACTTATTCTTTTGTCACTTCAAAGAACCTTACATTAACTGAATTCTAGATACCCCTATTTTTTTGCACCTATTTTCAAATATTGTAACACACCTAAATAATTACTAGGTTTTAATACACTATAGATATTTTTCTTTGAGTCTTTCATAAACACTTTCGGGATGATAGGTACAATTTTTCGAGAGTTCACCTCTTTTCCAAATCTCATTCCATAAATGAACAGTATAAGTTTCCCTGGTAAACTCGACTTCAGATTTACATATCAATGACGACAAATCAAAATGATCTAATGGACAAAACACCTCTGGTTTGGCTATATATTGAAATAGTTCCGGATATAAGTTAATAATCCTGTTAAATAGGAATATACCCAATGTCCCCCATTCAATGATTTCATTCTCCGATATTCTCCTCTCGATATTTAATAATAATCTTTCGATGACCTTATCTCCAGCTGGAAATTTTAAGAATCCATTATTGATATTTTGTTGTCCACTGATACGTGAACGCTCAGACGAGATACAATAATCCTGTGTAAAATCAAATTTTTGTAAACAAACGGAATCCATATCTACCCACCATCCGCCATTAATATATAACATTTTTGCCCTGAACCAATCCGCAAAAGAAGCATAGGATCCTGCGCTATCTTTAAAAACTTCACTCTCTTTAATGATAGAATTTGCATCTAATATGGTCACTCCAGTAGGCACGTTTTGGATTTGTTCATAAGTATATAGATAAAAGTTTTTATTATGTGCTAAATAGGATTTTAGACATAAAGTTTCATTATTTGAAAGATTGTTACCTATCCAGAGACTTTGGATTTTGTTATGCATAACCAACTATATTTAGATAAACTATTTATTTGAGTTCCAAATTTATTAAGCGAGAAGTTTCTCCAAAATATATCTCCATCTTATTTTCATAATAACCAGTACTAACATCTGAATAACCAAAATCACGTTGAATGGAAATAAACGGAAATATTATATACTTTTTGTGTGTTAATTCAGATAACTTGAAATCTGCACAGTCTAGGTCAGTGAATTGTGCATCCAGAATCTTTTTATACATTTTTTTAAATACAATGGTAAACTGCGTACATGCAAATTCATTCACGGAAATCAAATTTGGGCTTATACGCTTACAATTTTTATAAGAACAAATTCCTCCAAGCAAAATATCTGCATTTAACAACGTAGCTTCTTCAATACATGTTAGTAGTTTTTCTTCAGAGAATTGTTCTGTAAACTCATGATCATCCTCGCATAATAATACAAAGTCATAGTTTAATTTTGAAGCTTCATGAATAATTTTGGTAATTGTTTTCCAAAGTCCAATCCTTCCATTTTCATGTTCAATAGCTTCAAAAACTCTCACATTAAATATTTTCTTGCCATTAAATTGCTCCAAAATATATTTTCTCCGCTCTAGCCTTGACTTAAGATTTATAATATAAGTAGGTATTTCTACCTTATCCAGAGGGGCCGGATTATCCTTTATAAAGCTCATTTTATTCGGATAATTATGCCTAATAAAATTTAAAAGAGTTTGTGCCTTGATGTCCTTTGCAAAAATTGATGACTCATTGAAAGCATGTAAATCTTTTGGACAATTATGATGATTAGTCAGATATGATAAACTCTCGGTATTGATCATTCCAACGCAGCAATCTACAATTTTCGAATGTTTCCACCAATTATAAGGATGATAATTTCGCTCTGGATCCTGTTTGCCCGCATATGTTAGTATTATTGGTATATCATTTTTTGTTTTTTCGTTAACTTCCAATAGATGCGTATAAATACCATCGGCCAGATGCATATGACCTGTACAAGGACCTAAAATTAATTCAATATTGGGTTGAATTAATAAGCTCATTAAATCTCTGATTTTTAAGGAGTCTCCAATGATCACATGATTAAAGTTAGGATTATTGCAAATGGAAGTCCTTAACTCTTCGTGTTGTTCGTCAATTTTATATGTGAGAAGTAATATTTTAATATTTGAATCACCTACATTCAACAAAACAAGTAATTTCACTAATTCTATGTCTTCCAGTGTTTTATTCTTTGCTGAGGCACCATGAAAGATAATAATAATTTTATTATCTTTTGATATTCCATTCTCCTTAAACCATGCTTCCGCCCAAAATGATTCATCATCATGGATTGGTAGTCCAATAAATTTTTGTTGGTCATATAGGTGATCAGCCTGTAATAATTGCTTGGTGTAACCTAGTTTATTAAGTATGCTGTAAAAGTCCAGTGTTGGTGAAGTCGAAACTTTTCTTTCATCCTTCACTGAGAAAGTGAAGGATGGAATATTTTGCTGGTGATTGCAAGGCAGTTCATCTAGATACCAATGAAATTTACTTTGTATATCATTATTACATAAAATTAAATCATATTGAGAAAAATTAATCGTATTCCAATCCTTATTTGTAATATGCACATTGAGAGGGAGAGACCTTAAAAATATCTCGTTGACATTTTTATAAGAAATTTTATTTATTATATTAATAGTGATTTCAGTATGATCTGCGAAATGGAAACATAACTTTCTAAGTTTTGCAAACCAATACACTGAATCTCCAATAAAAAAAGGCCTTTGAAAATCGTCTAAGATGATAATTTTTTTTAAATTCTCTAATTTTGCAAAAGACTTGTTTTTAACAAATAAATTCATCTGATAGCCAATATTCCTTTCAAGTTTACTTATTGAAAGCTTTTTTAAAGACTGATCGAATTTGCCTTTAAAAGAAGTGAGTTTTTGATCTAGGTTGATATCTTTTGAAATTGCGAAGCAAGATCCATCCTTGAAAATGGAACTGGCAGACTCAAATATTTTTTCTTCAGGAAATTGTAATTCCCTAAAACTATAGAATTCTATTGATGAATTTAATAGTTGGAGATCTAAATGAATAGGAAGTAGAAGTTTCTGATACTCTGGAAGACATACGATTAAATGATATTTCGAAAAATCGATTTGATCCCATTTTTCAGCTTTCAAATATTTGTCCAAATAAATATCCATGTAAGATCCTTCTTTAAAAAATATACCAAAAGTAAATTTTGATCTATTATTTATGTGAATATTCAGCTCATCAAGCGTATCCTGTATTTTCAGAAGGTAAACATATGTATATAGCTGTTTTAGCAATAAATAATTATAGTTTTCATGTCTAATAAGATCATGAGAATCACACAGGATTAGAATATTTTTTTTTTGTATCATAACTTCAAGCTGTCAATTTTCAAAATTTTTTCTTTTTGGATCTTGAATAGACCCGCATATTTTCCATTATTCGCTAATAATTCTCCTGGTTTTCCGTACTCAACTAAAGTTCCTTCTTCCATAAAAAGAAGATAGTCGAATAGAGAAGTGTCTTCCAAATTATGTGTTATACTTATAATAATTCTATCTGGAAAAGTAGTACGAATATTTAATAGAATTTTTCCAATACTTATCTTGTCCATTGCTGAACAGGCTTCATCTAATAGAATAACTTGAGCATCAGATTTTAGAAATATACGCGCCAAAGCAAGGCGCTGCAATTGGCCCCCAGAAGGATTGGCTGAGTTTTCTCCATCCCCAATTAGAGTCGAGAGTTTTAGAGGTAGTGAATTAATATAATCCCTTAAACCTACTTTTTCAAGACTATCCCATAATTTTTCATCATTTGCATTCGAATCAGCATATTTCAAATTGTCTCTGATACTCTCATTAAATACTGCCGAATGTTGGCTGATTACAACTATATGTTTACTCCATATACTCTCATTTAACTTATCCAATATATCGTTGTCATTTATTTCAATGAATCCTGAGGAAGGTTTATATAATTGAGATAGAAGTTTACCCAATGTACTTTTACCTGCACCATTTAGCCCTAAGATTCCATAGAAACTCCCTTTGGTAAATTCAAAATTCACATTATTTATAATCAGCTTATCGCTTGTTCTAAAACTTAAATTGACACACTTGAGTTTTTCTACAGCAAATGATTCATTAGTCAGATTTTGATCCAAATCAGCTCCAAAATCCGCATTAATATAAGGTGATATTCTTTTT
This sequence comes from Sphingobacterium sp. UBA6320, assembly GCF_002440335.1. NCBI lineage: Bacteria > Pseudomonadati > Bacteroidota > Sphingobacteriia > Sphingobacteriales > Sphingobacteriaceae > Sphingobacterium > Sphingobacterium sp. UBA6320. The sequence continues at coordinate 67,222 of NZ_DJTA01000024.1, forward strand.
GCTGACTCATGTGCCTTAATAAAGTCAATGTAAAGGCCTAAGAAATCATTTGTGGGCGCGATCAATCTATTACTGTATTGAATAAAGGAGACTAATGCCCCGATTGACATTATTCCATCCATTACATGAAAACCACCTGTTAATAGAATCAAGAGAGGAGAGAGAGAGATAAGAAAAAAAGATACATTATTTCCAATTCCTGTCATTATTGAGTTTTTTAAATATAAACTAAATAAACCTCTAAGTTTCCCAACGAAGCTTTCATATTCAGCTATATAAGTATTAAATAGTTTTACAGTACTAATATTCCTTATTCTCTCGAAATAGAAATTATTTAGATTACCTTCCTGAATCCCGGTATCCATTACGTATCCCCTTACTTTTCGACTAATTATGATATTCAAGTATATAACAGGAGGCAGAACTATAAGTGTAATAAAAAACAATTTATAATTAAGATAACAAAGCATTGAGATGAGACTTACTATAGTAAAACCGTTATTTAAAAATCTAATGATACTGGAAGTCAAGAAATGTTGTATCTTATCAACTTCATCACTTACAACCTGAATAATTTCTCCAGTTTTATTTTTTTCAAAAAATTCATAAGGCATGTATAACAGATTAGAGAATAGACAGCTCTTTATATCGGTGATTATCCTACCAGAGAGCCATGTATTAAGATAATCAGAGCTCCACCCTACAAACGATCTAATAAGATTAATAAAAATGATAATTAATATCAATTTTATCAGCAAGTCTTTATTTGAGGATGGAATTACTATGTCGATGACTTTACCAAGTACATATGGCATTGCTAAACTACACGCCGTACCTAAAATAATCAGCATCAGCATTAAAAATTCAAATAGCCAATATTTCTTTAGAAAAATATAATATGGCTTTAATTCTATGAAGTTATTAAACTTGCTCATATCCAAACCTCGTTTCTTGACCGGGACAAATAAAGATGAAGAATAAAACGATGGTAAAAAGCGGAATTCCTAAGATTTTCTAGACATGAAAGGCAGAATTTTTCGTTATTTTTAATTGTTTGATCACAATTAACAGTTGATATATCCCCATCAATGTCAAAGACTATGCCTTTGCTCCCATCGGGTAATAGTACATCCTTTTGCACAAATACATTGTTGGTAGAGCCATTATTAAACCTTTTTATGGATTGCCATAAAAGTTCATCAGTTTTTATTATATCCCATTTAACTAAATTTTGGTGTATAAATAACACGTCACCACTCGGAGCATGCTGAACCATTGCTATTGCGGAACTAAATTTTGGATTAGCATGATCTGAGTAACCACAATGTCCAACACCTGTTCGTATCATTGAATAAGTCTTTTTAAGAGCTTTCCATGCGAATCTGAAGGTATCTTTATCTCCCAATAATAATTTATAATAAACATCTTTATTTTGATTTAGATAATTACATAAATTTAACTCTGACCAACACTTTTCTTTGTCAATTAAGAGCTGGCCACTCTCCTGTTCAAATTCGTCAAAATCGTTACATTCGAATATTTTCCAAATAGCATTCTCTGAAGAAGTTTTCCAAAAGTCTGGCCAAAATAGAGTTCCAGTTTTCAAATATGATTCATTATCAAACAAAAAAGTCGGATCAGTCATACTATTATTGTCTGCATCCAAAAATAAAACTTCACGAAAGGAACTATTTATTATTGCAAATGATTTTATTGTATAATTCTCGAATTCCTGCTTAGAATAATGAATGGTATTTTTACAATCTACATTGAGCTCTTTTAACAAGTCAATTATTTCTTGATTAAGCTCCCCATTGGTATACCATAATTCGATTGGTAATTCGCAACCATTTTTTCTCAATAAATTGATATTTACCCATGCGCAGGTAAAATATCGGATTCCACCGCCACATATCACAATTCCTTTTCCAGAGAAGTTTTCTGGAAAAGATGGAATATCAAACTTGACATAATTTTTCCAACTCTCCTTTAATTTTTCGACTTCAATTTCTGTCAGAAAAGCTCCCGAATGCCTAATACCATCAATTCCAAAGCCGCCTGCACGCTCTTTAACATTATTTTTCAATCTTAATTTAATTAAATTTTACAATCGTCCTCTAACTTCATTGCCACCGGCATCGATATACTCTCTATTTGTAGATTTCTTACCAGTTGAAAAACTGTAGTTGAACCAAACACCTACATATCTACTAAAATCTATTTTATTTCTATATACATTCCTAACAAGAGTAGGCGTAATGATATCCTGACCAGGTTTAAACATGTGAAATGGATCTCCTATTTCAAGACGAGTAGTTAATTTATCTTTGAAAAAGCTTTTTTTGACATAAATATCTATTTTTCCAATATTATGGGCATCATAAAAGTCATAGAAACCATTTCTATTATAAAACCCTGAAATTTCCAAAAAGTATTTATTTGGTAAATTGATCCTGTTTGTTGCCCATAGATTTTGAGAGAATTTTGAGCGATGAACCTCAGGCGAAGAAGCAACATCTATCTGTGTGTTCCTCAATGTTGTATTTATATTGAATTCCCACCATTTTGTAATTTTAATAGGGATATATGCCGATAAGAAAAAATTATGATTATCACTTATATTTTCATCTCTTGAAATAACAAGTTCATCTATATTGTTTATCCTAGTGACAATGCCATTTTGTGTATTTTGGAAGCCAAAAGTAAAAGAATATTTGCTTTTTAATAGATATTCTAATTGAATATTGTTACTGAAATACGGTGACAAATTAGGGTTTCCTTCCTGAATATTGTTTGCACTATTATAAAAGGTAAATGGGTTCAATTGTCTAAACCCAGGTCTATTTATCCTCCTACCATACGAAACAGTAAAAGAATGATTCTCTCCAAGTTTTCTATTTATATAAGCTGAAGGGAACCAATCCCATCTGTTTCTTGAAATTTTTTGATCGCCTGAGGATGAATTACCATCATAATCTGTCTTTTCAGCCCGTACGCCTACTTTAAATTGCCAGTTTTTTAACGATTTTGATATCGTTGTATAAAACGCTAATATTTTTTCATTATAGGTAAAATCATTAGACATTTGTGAGTCCAACGGAGAAATAGAAGAGAGCCCTTGTCTATATTCCATAAGATATTTAGTCTTTGAAATCGAATACTTGCCTCCTACATTAAAACTAAAAGAATTTTTAAGATTTTTTTCAAGATCTATATTAATAACATGAGCCTGCGAATTTCCTTTATTATAGGTATATAAGCTATCTCTTTTCTCTCTCTCTATTTGATCTTCATTATAGAAGCTTGTCTCAACAGTTGAAGGATTGTCCAGATTATATTTAACGTAGCTATATCCCACATCCAGTTTACTGCCAAGGCTATCCAATTTATTTCTGTAAAATATATTAGACATTTGACTTTTATAATAAAAATTATCTCTTTTATTACTAATTTGTGAAGAATCTACTAAAGATGGACTATTAACCTTCAGAAAATTAGTAACGGTATTCGTTGTATTATCTCTATCACCAGGATTTGCGAACATTGTATAATTTGCACCCACTGTCTGGTTTTCAGTAAGTCGGTAATCAATTCCGAAATTATATCCATAGGTGTTGAATTTTTCTACAAATTTTTCTTTCTGTAAACTATTTAAATTAGAGTTCTTTACTTGCTGAATAATATCATCTTCATAGAATGCTGGTGAATTTCGATAATTACCTCCAGCTTGGAGCGTCCATTTATCTATTCTATAATTTAACAAAACCGAAGCATTTCCATTATTATATCCATTATACCAGTAACCGGTATTTATGTTTCCTGATAGGCCAAATTTATATTCAGATTTCAGTTCAATGTTAATTATAACACCAGCATTTTGGGCATCATGTTCTGCCCCTGGTACTGCTTTCAATTCATATGATTTTATAGATTCGGAAGGGATGTTTTGGAGATAAGTTATGAGCTGGTCACCAGACAAAAGCAGTCTTCTATTGTCTACATATACCGTAACTCCTTCCGTACCACGAAATTTTATTTCTTTCCCTGTAGCATTGACACCTGGAATTATATTGAAGAGTCTAAGACCATTTTCTCCCTTTTCGTAAATACTCCCTTCTATATTCAAGGTTAATTTATCAGTTGACCTTATTAATAATGGTTTCCTACTTTTAACTTTAACTTCACCTAATTTAATATTTTTTTTATGATCAAGCACAACATCATTGATAATCAAGCTTCTATTTAGCGAAATATTTTTATATATTGTAATATAATTTAAATGGGAAAATTGCAAAATATAATCCATCTGATCAACATTTTCGAATATAAAGGATCCATCTTCATGTGAAATCGTCCCTTTCACTAAAGAAGAATCTTTTGCAGATCGAAGTACAATGGTAACTTGTGAAATATTTTTTTTCACTTCATCCTTTACGTGGCCAGAAATCGTCTTCCCTGTTTGGGCAATTAGAGAAGACGATGCGAAAATGGCTATCAATAATATTAAGATTTTGGTTTTATTCATTTTTAATTATTTGAACCATTTATAATTAATTCTTTATTCAAATTCCCTAAACTAAGTCTTCCCTTGTTTATTAAGAGTTTACTAATAATTCCAGTCATTTTTGCACAAGCAAAACTTGTACAAATAGTTTTACATTCTTTTGAAAGATAATTTCCTGAAATAAATAAATCGTTTTTTTTTGAATTTTTCACACCATAACTAGCTGTAATATTATCATTTTCCAATTCAACGCTCAGTACTTTTTCATAATTTGCAGGGTAAGACCTCGAGCCTTCATTATTTTTAGCTGCCACAATTAGAATTCCTTTACGAAATGCCTCATCACAGATCATTTTTAATGAATGAGGAATTGTTTCCGAAGTTAAACCGGCACTTATATTAATAATATCAACCTTATCATTAATACATATCCTAATAGCAGTCTCAAGAATATCAAGCTCAGTGACCAATCTCTCTTCAAATACTTTAATTATTAAATAGTTAGCTTCTGGAACTACTGAACTTATAAGTTGAAAACATACATTCCCATGGCCATTTTTATCGGATATATCAACATGATCTATTAAAATCTGTCCCAAATTATCTTTACTTAATTTGAGTGCGCTAACATTATTTAATTGGCTCATGTAATTTGGTTCTATTCCGCTATCTATAATACCTATTTTGATCATGTTAAATTTAATAGTTACAAGATATTTTATGAAATTTCAGATTCCAGTGAATTCGCAAAGCTCTGATCATATATTGCTTTCATTCTTTCATCCATAAAATATTTCCATGCTGTACAAATTTTACTTTCTGCGTTACTTATAAATCGCATGTTGCAGTCTTCCTCGCAAATTGGGAGGACTTTACAAGTTCTGCAATCAGCTTGAACAGTTTTATCGAATTTTTTATAAGAATCCAAATTGGGATTGGTTCCGTCAAAATCACTTATATGTTCAATTCTTTTATTTTTACTGTTTACTGTATTATAGCATTTATGAATGTAACCACCATCGTCAATAGAAAGTGAATTACGACTTTCTACAGTAACGCAATAAAAATTTGCTAAACTTGGATACGCAAAATGTAACTTTTTATCAATCTTTCCATTTTGTTTAGCCCAATTATTATAGTGATTCACTCTAATATACTCGAAATCTTGTCTTGATTTTTGATAATCATAACTAGTAAAATAGATATCTTTTTGCTGATTATCACCTAAAAAGTTGAAAAATTTTGGAGCCCAATGGAAACTGATCTCACTATTTCTTTGGGGCCATATTTCTCTATTTTCGAGATCTTCAAATAATTTTGGGATGTCCTGAAATACTAATCTATCTCCATTAATTCGAAGAACAAGCTTAAATTTATCTTTAGGCATAATTTTCAAATTATTCATAATATCTTCATAAGATCCTTTACCATTGGCATAAAATCTTACCTGATTATGCTTATCTTTTTCCCCATCGATCGTCACTTGAACTTTTTCCACTTTACAATCATATAATAAGTCCCATGTTTTCTCATCCAATAAGGCAGCATTGGTTATTATGCTGGCAGAATATTCAATGTTATTTTGTTTACATAGTTCAATTGCATATTCTGAAAATTCCCTTATGGAGTTTTTTCTTAAAAGAGGTTCTCCACCAAACCATTCGACCAGAACCTTCGTAATTGGAGTAGAATGAGGAGAATAAACAGCTTTATGAAGTAGATTTTTTAAATTCTCAATATTTTCAGAATCCAAATATTTAGAATCTCTTAATTTAGCACTTTTGTCTCCTTGAAAGCAATAAGGACATTTCATGTTACAACTGTTCGTTGGAGAAATACAAAGAAAGAAGGTTGAGGAATCTGTTAATTCTCGACGAGAGTGATTGGCCCTATTTTTCATCTCGACAAATTCATCAATATTTGAAGAAACTATCATTCCATTGTCCTTCAAAATATCTATGACGTCAATATCTAGGTAATGAACTTCCATACTATTGAGCTTGGAAATAGTATGGCCTAGTTCAAAATCTATTTCGATCATTGAATTGGTAAATGAATTATAAATTATATATATACCTCTTTCTTTATGTGGAATAAAATGATTGTAATAACTGAGCTTTAGGTTTGGTAACATAATTTGATTATTTTGATTTCGAGAAAATTGAATAACCTTCGTATCTTTCTGGCCGTTTAAAAGATGTGTAAAAAGTTAGGTCCACTATAGATTCCCTGGTAGTGGACCAAAATTGTTTTAAATTAGGATATCAAGTCCATCTGATGCACTAGACGTACTTGAACTACTGCTTGAATAGTTTCCACCACAAGTTACAGTTTCAGATGATGAACCATAATTTTTTCCGCAATAGCCTTCCACTTTTACGGATGATTCGTCTTGATTAGAACCTACAAGAGTGTTCATGATTTTCTTTTCAGTGTTCATTCTTTTGAAATTTAAAAGTTTAAAAATTAATTAATATTACTCATTGATCGATCAATCATCTTTAATGCCTCCTGAAGGACTTTGTCTTCATACCCATATAAATCCTGGTAATTATCAATTTTAACTTTGATGTCAGGTTGGATACTGTGATTTTCTATAATTCTTTGCTCCTCTAAAAAAGAAGTTTTGCTTAAAATGTTAGCTGATACAACTAAATCATAAGGTAGGTTGAAATTGTATACCGTTGAATATGCTCCAGCTGTATCAGAACTACCAATTATTATTGCTCCAGTTGCTTCTTTTAAAAATAGGGTAAATGCTTCCGCTGCACATGCAGTTCTATTATCAACCAAGATTATGACCCTTAATTTTGACAAGTCTAGAAACTCATTAGGTTTTATTATAGAATGAAAAACCTGTTCATTATCAACATTGCCATAAATATGGGATGAATAGAGCATAGGAGAATTTACAAAACTGGATGCTATTTTTATTACCTCTGTTTCAAAGCCACCAGGATTACCTCTTAAGTCAAAAACAATCCCCTCTTTTTCTTTTAAAGTATCTTTGAGATTGAAGAACCTTATCCAATCACCTCGGTCCCATTTATTCATTTTTAAATAAGACCAGTTATTTTTTAACTTTTTAAATCCAAAATGCTCAGGAATAAACCTTTTAGGTGCAGGAAATTTTTTGTTATATTTTATTTCAGTCCTATATTTAGTACCATCTGATTTTTCAAAAACAATATTATCTACTGATGCCCCAATTTCTCTTTCAACAAGATGAGATACAGCAAGTTCATTTCTTTGTTCGTCTTTGCCAAAATAGTTACTCGATAATTTGTTTACCAACATTTCTGGATCATTATTATTAATGGAAAAAATTCGATCCCCTAATGAGATATTTGAATTTAAAGAAGTATCTCTAAGTCCAACTACTTGAATCCGGTTCCCTATCTTTTTTAAAATTAATGGAGTAGTAATATTCTGAGTTTTGGAAGTAATAATTCTTAAATAAAAATGTGCATCGTGAAAATTATCCGCTATTTCTTTCAAAAAATGAATTTTAGATTGGAAAGATAAATCTGACTTTATGATATTCTCGATTTCAGTTATTGTTTTGTTTTTTGATAAATAAGGCTTATTATAATATGGATATTTTAAAAAAATATTTTTTAATAATTCGAGGGTACTTAGTTGGATTATTAAACTATCGCTTTCCAAATTTTCGAATTGAAAATTAAAATCGCCACCTCGATAATTTACAAAATCACCATAACTGACTAAAGGAAAATTATCACCTATATCTGTAATTGGTTGGTTCGTAATTTTATTTTCATTTTTTCCAGTAATCTCATAGAACCAATTAGCCTCGCTTGGTTTTTTAGTCTCTTTTTTTTGATAAATATTGGCTTCACCCACCAGCAACTTACTTCCTTTGGTTTTATCTTTCACTATAGGATAGCATGCAAATAATGGGAATTTGGGTTCCTTTCTATTTTTAGCAAATAATAACAATGAATCAACATCTTTTTTTATATTTTTTAAAGCGATTTCGAAAGGCAATTGATAACCTTCGCTATTAAAATGAACATATGATTCAGCATAATTATTTTCATTTTCATAGATACGCACTAAAATCCCAGATAAGTTATCTGTGTAGAGATTAAAATATAATGTTTTTTTTAATGGCTGCTTTTCATCTGAAAGAACTTTAAACCACACTTTATTCCCATCTACTAAAGGATTAAAAGCTCTCCTCTGCACTTTTGCTTTAAAATCAAACGATGTATCGAAGAATAAATAACCATCTATTGATTCTGCATTGTTGGGAATAATTGACTGAGAGTCTAATTTTATATTTTCATAATGAAAGATATTCCATTGACATTTTGCACTTTGAAGAACAAGTATTAAATAAAAGCACATTACATGCCTAATAATTCTAATGTTTATGTTCCTAAGATTCATTTATTGGTTTATGATTATTGATTAAATTGTAGCTTTTTGTAACCACTGAAATAAATATAAATAACTTAGACAGAGATAAAAGATAAAATCGACGAAATTGGCTTTTTCAAGGTTTAAAATCTAAGAGCCCGTTTAAAAATAGTGCAGAAAAACACTAAGGGCATCTACAAGTACAAACAGAACCTTCGATTGATTTGGGGCAGTATTCTTTACCTCTTTAAAACGGGATAAAGAATACTGTACGGTGGCTAACGATTTCCCTAAATGGCAACTAGTGTACTATTATTATAAAAAATGGGTCGTTACAGATCAATTTGACTAGCTTTTGGAGGATTTAAGGTAAATTTCGTAAAAACTGCACTAGAAAACTACTCCATCGCTTGACATTGTGAGTAGTTAGAGTGCTCATTGACTTAATAATCAATCTTTAAGAGATGGTGTTATATTAAAAAACAATCGTACTTCATCAAAAAATCCTGTAATAAGTATACTGCGCATTAACAATTGAACGCATTAAAACAGGTGATTTACCAGCATCATTTCGTAATAACTTTGCTAATGACATCCGTAGGTCCTTTATTGTGTGTTCGTACTGAAAATATACCCTAAAATGTATAAATAGGTACAGCGCAGTTCGAGCTTTCAAGAAATAACCTTCATCAATAAGGAAATTGATATATGCTGTTAGCTTTATATTTTCAACATTACGTTCACCAAGCACCAGTTTTCTACTCCATTCAATTTCGTCGCTCACCGCACCATCATCATTAGTTACAACATGCTTATAGACGATCGACTTTTTATTGAATTTAGAAGTTGCACTAATTTTCACCTCCTCATCTGGATTTTCAGTTGTGGGTAGTATTTTATCCAATGATATCCCAAGTGAAGTCACATTTCACGCGATCAAGGGAAATTTTTCCAGTTTGTTTTCTACAAATAGGTCAAGAGTTGACACTACTCTTTATAAACTATATGCCGACAATGACTTGAGAAAAAATATATTTTATAAAACAAACATTGCGGGAATCAATGGGTTTTATGCTGATTATGCTGGAAATAATAGTGTCGCTGTTTTTTCGGGTATTGCACGTGATGAGATTTACCTCATATTGGCAGAATCACTCATTAGAAATAATCGCGTTGATGATGGAATTTCAGTATTGAACAAACTGTTAAAGAACAGAATTAAGAATAATACTTTTAAACCAATATCTGAAACAAATGAGTCAAAAGCCTCAGATGTCATATTAGAGGAAAGGGGAAAAGAACTCGCTTTTCGAGCTGGTTTGAGATGGATAGATTTAAAAAGATTGAATTTACACAGTAAAAGAGCCATAAAATTAAAACGAAAAATAGGCAATTCAATTATTGAACTTGAACCAAATAGTGCTAGATATACTTTTAAAATCCCTGACCAAGTAATTGTATTAAGTGGAATAGCGCAAAACCCTTAAAGGATGTAATAAAGGGAGATTACACCTTTTAAAAATCTCCTTTTTTTACTTATAATCAACCTACTAGAATAAGGTGTTATTCAAAATGAGAATAAGCTAATTCATCAAAAAAACATCCCCTTGGCTTGTATCCTTATTTTGAATACGCTGTGCTAATGGACTATTTTCTTCAATAATAGGAAGCCCATTTTCATCTGAAGGAGCTTGTATACCACAAAGCTGGCTTGCTCCTTGACAATGAGCTGTAGATGAGGCTGTGTAATTTTCAGGATTTAATGGATCGTTGGAAGTCGTTGGGGTAAATTCCCAATTAACAGATACTAAAGTTACATTATTCTTAACCTCAAGATCATTCCTATCCATAGCCTCCACTATATAGAAAGCGCCAAATAATAATACTAACGCTGATATACCAGCTACAATTTTTGATTTTAACGTTTTCATAACGCAATATTTTATATTTATAATTTTGTTAGTTTTTTTTGCATGTCGGTTTTGCCTTTCAGGTATGCTATTGAGGGATCCTATTGTATGGTCAATTAGTTTCCTAGAATCCAAAAGGCCTGAGTTCCCGTGAACAGCGCGAACTTACGCGGATATGCTATTTTAAGTAAATGTATCATTATAGCTTTCATCATTTATAATTAAAGATTGTACTAATATAAAATTAAGGTACATAACCGACCTTAATAAAGCCGTTCATGAAAAAATGAAAATGCTATTCCCCCTCTCCTTTCCAAACCAGCATATGGCTATCCTCGTTGTTTGAGATAACGATTCAACGCTCTTCGAAATGAACTTTCATCTTCGTAACAAACTTCCATAAATATATCCTTTGCTCGTATCCCCTGTTCCTCCATCAATTTAAGTGCATGCTCCATACGGAGTGCTGTGTAATACATTCAAATAGTTATCTGATATTGCTTTCGAAAATGATTGAAAAGTGTGCGTTCTGTTGTAAAAAAATGGTCAGCTATAAGAGGCATAGAAAGCTGTTTATTAAGAAAATTTTGATTCAGGTATTCTTTTACCTCAATGGCTATATCAACTTTTTGCTGTCCTAATATAGCATTGTAATGTTCTAAGACATAGCTTACGTATTTGCGTAAATTGCCATCAATAGCACCTATATTATTTTTAGAAAAAGCATAAATCTTTTGTAACCAATTCTTAATGGTTCGGTCTAGTTTACATTGGCAGAGTACCTCGGCCTGAGACGTACTATTTGCAAAGCGACGCAATAGTTCTTTAATATTATGATAGTCTACACTAACCTCCATTATCCATTGCGGTGAAATACAGACGATCAATCCTACATTTTTACCTTGATAACATAAGATCTCATAAGATCCTTGATCCAGATAGCCCATCTGAAAAGTGTCTACGGGAAGATCACTTATCTTTTTTCCACCCGATTCACTATAGTTGCATTCTCCTGCTAACATAAGGACAAGGTAGAGAAACCTTTGTGTAGTTTTTAAGTGAAATAAATGGGGAGATATACAATTTACTTGAATTAAATCGATAAAAAATGGCTCGTATAAGTGACTTTGACTTAACAAAGCAGTGTGTGTGCTTTTTTAGAAAAGATGCTATCACTAGCGAATTCCAACACATAATCGAAAGACCCGACTTGAGCCTGTTTATCAGTTAATACCTTTGATTCAATCACGAGGAAATATGGTCGATCTTCCAATTGCGCTGTCATAATTTTTGGTTTATTGCTGTAATAGCAAAAATAAACAACAACATACCTAATCATTTTCAATTGAAAAATAGGAAATCGATGAAATGGCAATTTAATAGGGTAAAAAAGTTTGCTAGCTTATACAAGGATTATCTCTCAAAATTTAATCCCGAAAAATTCCCATTCTACCCTAAAATCATCGCATTCCAGCGAATCCATTATACCATTTAACTTCATTAAAGCACATTTGAACAAACAACAAATCAAATAAAATGGAAAATTTAACTTTTGAGAATTTTGAATTAGAAGTACAGACAATTTGTTCTGTCGATAACATTTCATATGGTATTTGGGGAGAAATGATAGAAACGGGTGTAACTGTTTCTTCAAGCATGATCATCTAACTAACAACATGTTTTTATCTCACTTCGTAATTTAAATAGTGGGATAAAAACATTTAATGATAATACAAAAAATGAAGCCATTATTGAGTTGCATAATTATCGAAGATGAACCTTTGGCTACTCGAAGACTACAATCTTTAATAGGAAAGCAAAAACACTTATTTTTTGCTGGAAATATAGATGATATTGAAGAAGTAAATCATTTAACATTTGACCACAAAAATACAGATATCGTCTTTCTCGATTTGCAAATAAAAGGTGGAAACATTGTGATGTTGAAGAAATACTTAATGTCTATTCCATTTATTATCGTGACTTCAGCTCTTTTCCCAGAGCATTATCCAAGTTTCATTAAAGAAAGAGAACATTTTATTCTTCAAAAACCTATTTCGTCGATAAGATTTGACGATTGTCTACAAATGATTTTAGAAAAAAATAGTGTTCGAGAACATGTCTGAATTTCAAGATTTTGATTTCTATTTACTAAGATCTCCTAAGATTTCTTTAGAGAAAACTCAGTTATTGTTGGATATTAGAACAAAACAGCAGTTTGATTTATCAATTAAAATGCTGTACAGTAGCCAATACATGAAACATGCGCTTTTTCTGTCCAGTGAACAAATTTATGAAGAAGTTGAAAAATGGCTTCATGGAGAAAATCCATTATCGGAAAAGCTAGCCAAAACATTGTATAAATATACGGTAAGATTAGGATCTCGCTGTACTCCATATGGTCATTTTGCAGGAATTAGTATGGGAAAAATATTAGACTCGACAAATACCTCCATCAATATCATCAGGACGCAAGTAGATCATGTCCAATACCGATTGGATATGCAATACCTAGCGCAGCTAATTCAACATATTGCAACGGATGATCAAATAAGGTTTAAGCTTAAATATTCCATAAACAGCACCCTATACCGACAAGGAAACTATTATAAGTATTATCAACAGCAAGTTGGTATTCAAAACAATTCACATTTTCTAAATCAGATTCGTATCACACCAATACTAGCATACATTGTCACTGAGATATCCAATAAAATAACATACAATGATTTACTTTCACTCATAAAAACAAAGGGGGCTACAGATGTACAAAGTAAGCGTTTACTGAATAGTCTCATACAGCATCAAATATTGATTTCTGAAATGCAACCTCAGATAACTGGTAAAGATTGTTTGAGCGAATTAATCAAGAACTTGAAAGCTATCGATATTGATAAACACTATCACCCAATTTTAAAAAAGATAAATAATGTATTAAAATCAGACTGCTCAATACTTGTAAAAGATCAAAAAATAAAAACGCTAACTGCGCAAAAAATCCCTTCTCATCCTGTAAAAAATCTAGTTCAAGGTGATTTGCTATTAGGAACAGAAACTAATGCCCTATCTAAGAAATGCATTAAAAACGTATTAAAACAATTGGAAGAATTGCTTCCCTTGTCAAAAAACTATCCAAATATTGAACTTGAAAAGTTCAAAAATAATTTTTCAAAAAGATATGAGGGTCAAATGATCTCATTACTTGAAGCGCTAGACCCCGATAGCGGCATAGGCTATGGAAACAGCACAGCAAACAGTTTAGGCGATGACTCTATCCTTAAAAATATAGCTAGCCCTAAAAAAGAAAATCGACAAAATGCATCAAATGCATTTGAAAATTTAATATTTAGAAAATATGTAGATAAAATTCAGATGGGGCAACCTTATTATGAAATTACTTTACAAGAAAGCGATATAAATAACTTTAATAGTAAAGTTGATGACAAATTATCTTCCCCTACATTTTATGCTATGGGTAATTTATTAATTGAAAATAATACCAATAAAAACATACTTTTTAACCTTCATGCATGCGGAGGATCTTCTGCTTCAAATCTCATATCACGTTTTGGTTACCTTGATACTGAGCTCGAGAAAAAACTAATTGCATTAAGCAAATTTGAACAAGATTGCTATCCAGATGCAATTGTCGCAGAAATTGTACATCTACCTGAAAACAGAACTGGTAACATTCTTCAGCGTCCCAGTGTAAGGGATACTGAAATTATACTCATGACAAGTGAAAACAAAAAGACAAACTTAATAAAAATCAATGATTTACACCTCTTCATGCAAAATAAACGACTAATATTATGGTCCGAACAATTACGAAAAGAAATCATACCAAAGTTGACTACCGCGCATAACTTTCAAAAAGGCATTAATCTATATCGGTTTCTTGCAGATTTACAGTTTCAAGACCCCCCTATTGGTTTAAAATGGGAATGGGGTAATATAGCGAAACAATCTTTTCTCCCTCGAATACGGTACAAAGACATCATACTAAATCGTGCATCTTGGCACATATCCAAATTAACGCATGTACCCGCCTGTCCTATGGAGAAAAAACAGAAATTAAAGATGCTTATGAAGATGTACTGTCTTCCAAAGCAGGTCGTTCTTATCGAAGGTGATAGTGAAATGCTTCTCGATTTTTCCAATCCTATAGCTGTCGATATTTTTTTCGATAAAGTCTTACAAGAAGATTTAGTACTTTGTGAATTTCTATTTTCTGAATACCAGTCCCCTGTAAAAGATGTCAACGGAAACAGCTACAATAATGAGATAATATTGCCAATTAAGGGAACACTAAAACAGAATCGTATTGCGGAACCTCCTCCTTCATCAATCTATGAAAGAAATTTTGTACTCGGCACTGAATGGGTATATGTAAAAATTTACTGTGGAATACACTATTCAGAAGAACTTTTGAAAACAACTGTTCCTGAAATTATTAAAAAATTAAAAGAAGCCAAATTAATCAAAAAATGGTTCTTCATTCGATACCGAGATCCCGAATATCATTTACGCTTAAGATTTGAAGCAGTATCTCCAGATAAATTTGGCATTATCGTACAAATGATCAATGAAAACTTTGCACCATCACTTGATGAGCGTAGTATTTTTAATATTCAGTTTGACACCTATAAAAGAGAGATTGAGCGCTATACACCAGAATACATGTTAATAACCGAAGATCTTTTTCATCACGAAAGCGAATATGTATTGTCCATTATTAAAAATGCTCCGAACTCTTCAGAGCGTTGGAATACCTGTTTAGCTTGTATGAATAAGCTGTTGGATACGGCCGGCCTAACATTATTAGAAAAATGCAAATTCTCGATGCAGATATCTTCAGCATTTTCTACCGAATTTGGCAATAACAAATTCACGGAGAAAGGATTTAACGAAATTTTTAGAGAACAAAAAAAAACTATTGAACATTGCATCAATAAGCTATCATGGCACACAAATGAAGAATATCCCATAAGTTATTTTAAAACTATTGTAGATAAAATTGAGGTCGATGAGAAAAGTGTCAAAGCTATTTTAAATAAAAAAAGCAACCTATTATCTAGTTATATACACATGCTCATAAATCGGCTACTTCCATCGGAACAAAGACTCTATGAATATGCGCTATATCATATATTGAATAATTATTACCGTATGTGCATGGGTAAAACTAAATCACTTCAACTGAATTCTATTGTTAAAACTTCATGATTTCTGACGATCAAACACACGAACTTTTTAGTTCTTCAAATTCAACTCAAGCAATACAATATAAGAATCTTCCATTTCTTGAATGTCTAAATTATAATTGCCAGAATAATTCAGTTCAAGTCTTTTCTTGACATTTTCTAAGCCAACACCACCGACATAACCTACTGGTTTAGCTACTCTTTTAAATCCGTTTGAAACCTGCATAGTTAACTTACCATCTTTTGCTATAATTTCAATATCCAACCATGCATTTTTACTACTAGACATAGGACCATGCTTAAAAGCATTCTCAATAAAAGCAAATATAATTACGGGCGCTATAAAATAGTCATCTTTGTCAGACAAAATCTGTACTGAAGTTTGAACTTTACTGTTCAATCGAAGCTTTTCCAAGCCAATATAACTTTCTATAAATGTAAATTCTGATTGTAACGGAACACTTGATTTATCACTTTCATAGACTAAATAATTCATAATACCGGTAAGCTGAACTAGACTAATTTCTGCGCGGACTGGATCCTCCTGTACCAAACAAATAATATTATTTATCGTATTAAAAAGAAAGTGTGGGTTAATCTGTGCTTTAAGGAAAGCTAATTCAAGCATGACATTATTTAGAGCAAGTTCTGTATTTTTCAGCTCCAGGTCGGTCTTCTGATAGCGAATACTCAGAATAGCTTGTGTCAACTTTATTCCTAAGGGAAGCGAAATAAAATATATAAAATCTAGAAAATAAAATGCAACTGTAGAATATTTAAAAAGTCCAGTCAAGCCAATTTGCAAAACCTTATCAACATATTTCTGCAGGCGCTCACTAATATGAATATACAAGTCAAGTTCCATACAAGTCAAATATGTCAATAATCCCCACCAACAATACATCATAACAAACCATAAAAGACATAAGATGTACCTGCCTTTTAAAAGAAATTTTGGGATGATAACATATGAACTTAGATAGAATATACTGGTTACTGCAATCAGTTCTTTTATTGCCAATAACCATGCATAATTTTGGTCAAACCTATTATATAAAATGATATACATTGCAAACATGCAACTCCAAAATAAGACATGGAGTACGGTTCTCTTTACAGGAGTATAATGTTGAAAAATTCTTGTTATAGCGGACATTACGAATATGATTAATGGATACCCATCAGCTTAAAAAAAGCTTCTCGGTATTGTAATCCTATTGGGATATCTTCTTTATTACTTTTAAGAATTACTTTAGTAGCATCGACAGTATTTACCTCGTCGATATTAACAATATAAGATCGCTGTATTCTAACAAAGTTTTCTGATGGTAGCATTTCTTCCATAGCCTTCAGGGTACCCAAAATAAGATGACTGCTCTCGCTGGTTTGCACAATCACATAATCTCCGTAGGCTTTTAGATACAAGACTTCTTTGGGTTTAATAAAAATCGTTTTATGTCCATCTTTGACTTTAATATATTCTCGCCTTGCAGTATTTTTTTGATATGATATTGCTCGCTTTACTTTTTGCACACTTTTAGCGAACCTTTCTTCAGTAAGTAGGGGCTTCATTATATAATCAAGAACATCAAGTTCGAAACCTTTATCAGCATATTCGGAATGACCAGTTACAAAAATTACAAATGGAGATCCTTCCAGAGATGTAACAAATGATATTCCATCCATTTCCGGCATTTGAATATCTGAAAAAATTAATTGAACCTGACCAGAACTTATTATTTCATTAGCCTCGGTTGGGTCGTCAAATACGCCCACTAAATTCAAATCTTCATTCTTTTCTACCATTGCTTTCAATCGCCTTTGCGGTAGTGGCTCATCTTCAATGATTATAGTTCTTATTCTCTTCATTAATAATATAACTAATTTCACTATAATAATTCAGCTATAATACCAAGCCTTTCTTACATATGTAATGTAAATAATCTGTCTTAAAGTTTATATAGTTGAATTGGTTAATACTACTAAATGTAGCACAATCTTTAATTAGATAGCAAGATAATTAAAATAAAATTAAACATAAAATAATTCGATCACTTCGATCTTGTAGACGTGCGATTCTCTAAAAAAAACATCTATAATTGTCTATATTTCCTTTTACTGATGGTCTTAAAAAAAGAATCATATCTACATTGCGAAATATTTATTTTTACAAAGATATTCATCTTATAAATCCTATCATATTGGAGAGATAACAGTGAAATTTAGCCCCCTTTTAAAGATATTTGAGCAACAATATGAAGATCGATATTGCTCAAATCTAGATCACTATTCCATTTTCATATCTTCTCACGTAATGTTAATACTATTTAAAAGCCGTTTCGGTACTTAAAAGAAGATGTATTCATTTGACTTTAATCTTTATGGCATTTATGGTTGCTTTGCTACTAGATATGCCACCACTGTTAATATATACTTGCCGCTAAAGAGGACTTCAATTTGGGATTCTTGGTCAAAGGAATGGAATTAATTGTCTGAGGTTGTGTATCAAAAGTGAATCAGACGTAGCGGTTCAAAATTCTATTCATTGAACAATGCGCCAAAAGGCTCAACAATCTCATCTTAATGATTCCTTTTTCCAGGAGCGCTTCACTGTGATATGATAAGCTTGTACTTCATGTTTAATTCTACTCCGACTTACAAAAATAACAGTAACTGTTGTCCAATCCTCGAGCCAGTTATAATTCTAAATACCCGCCACTTACATGGAATGTGTGGGCACAATGCAGCAATACAAGTTCTTCAAGATAAATTCAAAATCAATTAAAAGATAAAATCCCCTAATTTGTTAAATACAACAAAATAAGGGATTTAAGAAATTATAAAAATTTAACACCTAATTACTCATTTCAAAATTTACATTTTCACCAAATTCCTTTATAAGAGCCTCTCTAAGTACATTTGGTTCTTCACTTCCTATGGTAACCCATTTATTCTCACCGTATCTTATTTGAACTCCCTTATTTCCCTGAACATTATAAAGCCACCCTTTTTTTGTTCTGCTTATTCCAAAACCTAAATAAAAACCATTTAAAAATCATTTTTAATGATAAAACAAATTAGAATAAAATTTTTCTTTTCATCATTAGTTCATCAGATATTGGATGTCATGAAGAGCAAACATTTGAAAAATTATTAGACAAAAAACAATTTGAGATAATTCACGTCTACGCAATTAAAAATAAAAAAGTTGGTTCCGGTATCAACTCAACAAGACCGTTTATAATTACTGATAAAAAGATAAATTGGTTATAATCAATTAGGTATTTGTTAGAAATAAATCTACCTCTTTTCTTTTATTCATATTTTTTTCATAGTTTAGTGGAAACTTTAGGGGTGTCTGCAAGATTTGCAGGCTGAGATTTTACCCTTAGAACCTGATCCGGGTCATACTGGCGTAGGGAAAAGTAAGATGTCTTCATTGTGCATATACCTGCATAACTGTGGCCATTCCTAAAGTTTTTTATTTAAAAATTTTTAAAGGAATGGAACTTACGATCAATCACCAATCACGTTTTTTTGAACAGCCCCCCTCCTCTTTGGAAGGTTTGATGCTTTTGGAATTTCCAGAAAAAAGCAAAGGCATTGCTGTTGCCATTAATAACCAAGTCATACCCAAAACGGCTTGGGCAACAACCCAGTTACGCCATCAAGATTCAATTCTCGTCATTTCTGCTACGCAAGGCGGATAAATCATTTACACCTATTAATACACCATTATGTTAGAACAAACCATTACCCAAACCCCTTTCCCAAATTCGAAAAAAGTCTACATCCCTGGAAAACTCTTTCCAATTCAGGTAGCTATGCGTGAAATTACACTCAGTGCAACTAAATTGAGCAAAGGTGGTGTAGAAATCAATCCTTCTGTAACCATTTATGATACATCAGGTCCATATACCGATGATGATGCAAAGATCGATATCCGTAAGGGGCTACCTCGCACTCGAGAAAGTTGGATATTGGATAGGCAAGATGTTGAAATTTTACCCCAGATCAGTTCGGATTATGGTCAAGAACGATTGGCGGATACGGATCTGGATGAACTTCGTTTTGAATACAGCCATAAACCTAAAAAAGCTTTAGCAGGTCATAACGTTAGTCAATTACATTATGCTAGAAAAGGGATCATCACTCCAGAAATGGAGTATGTGGCTATTCGTGAAAACCAACGTATCGAGCAAATAGAAGCGGCGACAGTGGGTATGGAACATCAACATACGGGACATAGTTTTGGTGCTCGAACGCCCAAGAAACTGATCACAGCGGAATTTGTACGTGAAGAAATCGCAGCGGGTAGAGCCATCATCCCGAACAATATCAATCATCCAGAAAGTGAACCGATGATTATCGGACGTAATTTTTTAGTGAAAATAAATGCCAATATTGGCAATAGTGCAGTGACGTCCAGTATTGAGGAAGAAGTAGACAAAGCTGTTTGGGCATGTCGCTGGGGTGCGGATACGATAATGGATCTTTCAACGGGTAAAAATATCCATGAAACACGTGAATGGATCATCCGTAATTCTCCAGTCCCAATCGGCACAGTGCCTATATATCAAGCTTTGGAAAAAGTAAAAGGTGTAGCAGAAGATCTGACTTGGGAGATATTTAGAGATACCTTAATCGAACAAGCAGAACAGGGTGTTTCCTACTTCACCATTCATGCAGGGGTATTGTTGAGATATATTCATCTGACAGCAAAACGCGTAACGGGAATTGTATCTCGTGGTGGATCGATCATGGCAAAATGGTGTTTATTCCATCATAAGGAAAACTTTTTATATACGCACTTTGAAGATATCTGTCAGATCATGAAGCAATACGATGTCGCCTTTTCATTGGGTGATGGTCTTCGCCCTGGTTCTATTGCTGATGCGAACGATGCTGCACAGTTTGCGGAGTTAGAGACTTTAGGGGAGTTAACTAAAATTGCATGGAAACATGATGTACAAGTTATGATTGAAGGGCCTGGTCACGTGCCGATGCATATGATTAAGGAAAATATGGACAAACAGCTTGAAGTTTGTGATGAAGCACCTTTTTATACGTTGGGTCCATTGACAACAGATATTGCTCCGGGTTATGATCACATTACATCTGCAATTGGCGCGGCTATGATCGGATGGTTTGGATGTGCCATGCTTTGCTACGTTACTCCTAAAGAACATCTTGGATTGCCTAACCGAAAAGATGTGAAAGATGGGGTCATTACCTATAAATTGGCAGCACATGCTGCGGATCTAGCCAAAGGGCATCCTGGTGCACAATATCGCGATAATGCTTTGAGCAAGGCTAGGTTTGAGTTCCGTTGGGAAGATCAGTTTAATCTTTCATTGGATCCCGATACAGCGCGAGAATTTCACGATGAAACACTACCTGCTGATGGTGCAAAAGTGGCACACTTCTGTTCGATGTGCGGTCCCAAATTTTGTTCGATGAAGATTACCCAAGAGATACGCGATTCTGCAGAACAGGGAATGATGGATATGTCTAAAGAATTTATCGAGCAAGGTAAAGAGCTATATCTATGATCCTAGTTGTGACTGCTGAACAGGCTGTACCTCGTGAACTACAAGTGATCAATGATATACTAGATGCGGGATTGGAACTGTTACACATTCGGAAGTATAGCTTTTCTGATGATGAAATGTCTCAATTTATTAACGGAATAGCAACTCGTTATCGAAATCGCCTTGTCATGCATAGTCATCATCATCTGGCGGAATCGTTGAACATCGAGAGATTGCATTTTAATGAGCATGATCGAAAATTGGGGATACAAAATAATTTCAGTCAACAGATCATCCGATCAACATCAGTACATAGCATCCACGATTTTAACAGCTTGGATCACAGATGGTCCTACGCTTTGCTTAGTCCAATGTTTTTAAGCATTTCAAAACTTAATCATGGGTCTAAACACACCGTAAAAAAAGAACTCATATACCGTGACAACCAGCAGGTTCATTTAATAGGACTTGCTGGCATCCACGCCGAAAACATCATCTCTTTATATCAGGATGGCGTTGATGGAGTAGCATTACTGGGAGCCATCTGGAAAAGCGAACAACCTTTGATCAGTTTTAATGAATGTCTACAGAAAGACCTTTCTTACTCATCATAGTAGACCTTGATCCTAATGGTGGTACGGTTAGCAGTAAGCTTATAGGATATAACCATATTGAACTATGTCAATTATGAAAATCTATATCAGACAATTTTTAAACAGTTAAAACAATCTTATCGGTCAACATCATGTTTAGTAAAATTCAATATATATCACAGGGAAATACTGCTCTGGAACAGGAAACGAATATTAGAAACGCACTACAAGCTGGTGCAGATTGGATTCAATTACGTTGGAAAGAAGGCAATGAAGATCAGTTATTAACATTAGCCGTCTGTATTAAACAACTGTGCTTTCAATATGGTGCAAAACTGATCATCAATGATCATGTTCACATTGCTAAAGCTGTTGATGCTACTGGTGTACATCTGGGATTGACGGATAGCAGCATACGGGACGCACGATTATTACTGGGCTCAAAGAAGATTATTGGAGGTACAGCAAATAGTCTATCTGATGTACAGCAACGAATAGCAGAAAACTGCGATTACATTGGTCTTGGACCGCTACGTTTTACCTCTACTAAAGAAAAGCTAAGTCCTATATTAGGATTCACAGGATATCAGGAGATCATTCAAAATTTAAGAACAAAAGGAACTGACTATCCTCCTATTTTTGCTATCGGAGGAATCTTACTCGAAGATATTACCCTTCTTCAAGAAATGGGTATATATGGCGTAGCACTCTCAGGCCTGATCACAAAAAAACCTCAACTTATTCAAGAACTTAAAAATAAACTGCAATGGACACTTTAAAAATAGCAGATCGCATATTTCATTCTCGACTTTTCTTAGGAACAGGAAAGTTTGGTCACCTCAATCAAATGCAAGAATCCTTGGTTGCGTCGGGTTCTGAAATGGTTACCATGGCTTTAAAACGCTTGGATCATCAGTCTTCCTCAGATACATTTTTAGAAGCTTTGCAGATTCCATCAGTACATTTGTTGCCAAATACTTCGGGAGCGCGCAATGCTAAGGAAGCTATATTGGCGGCACAACTCGCTCGGGAGGCTTTGGAAACCGATTGGGTAAAATTGGAGATCCACCCTGATTCTCGTTATCTCATGCCTGATCCTATTGAAACGCTATTAGCTACTGAACAGTTGGCAAAACTAGGTTTTATTGTGCTACCCTATATACATGCCGACCCCGTGCTCTGTAAGCGTCTGGAGGACGTTGGAACGGCAGCGGTCATGCCATTAGCAGCGCCTATAGGGAGTAATAAGGGATTGCGTACCATAGATTTTTTAGAAATGATTATTGCGCAAAGCCAAGTGCCTGTGATCGTAGATGCTGGTATCGGCGCACCATCTGATGCTGCAAAAGCAATGGAAATTGGTGCCGATGCCGTACTGGTCAACACTGCAATCGCAACAGCAACTTATCCGGTACAAATGGCTGAAGCATTTAAAGAAGCCGTGATCGCAGGAAGAAAAGCCTATCATGCGGGCTTAGGTGGAGTGGAAAATCGAGCCATGGCATCTAGTCCTCTAACCTCATTTTTAATCGATTAAACTATTATGATGCATACGTTTCAACACTTATTTAGACAATACGACTGGCATGATATTAAGGGAAAAATATACCATAAAACAAGTGAGGATGTCAAAAAAAGTCTTCGGAAGCAAAAAAGAAATCTGGACGATTTTCTGGCCTTGATATCTCCTGCTGCGACTTCCGAATTGGAGGAAATGGCAAGACTGGCACAACAGGTCACACAGCGCAGATTTGGTAAAACAATCCAATTATATGCACCGTTATATCTGAGTAATGAATGTCAAAATATCTGTACGTATTGTGGATTTAGTATGGACAATAAAATCAAACGAAAAACGCTTTCCAATGGCGAATTAATGTTAGAAGCGATGGCACTAAAGTCGATGGGGGTTAATCATGTATTACTCGTGAGCGGAGAAGCAAATAAAACTGTCGAGATCAGCTATTTCAGGAATGCAATTCAGTTATTGAAGCCTTATTTTGCACAGATATCCATTGAAGTACAGCCTTTATTATTAGAGGAATATCGGATTTTACAGAAAGAGGGTGTCCATTCTGTACTTGTCTATCAAGAAACCTATCATCAAGAGGTCTATAAAACCTATCATCCAAAAGGTAAGAAATCCAACTTTGAATATCGTTTGGATACCCCAGATCGTATCGGTCAAGCAGATATTCATAAAATCGGTTTGGGCGTACTTTTAGGTCTTGAGGATTGGCGCGTGGATAGCTTTTTTAATGCCTTACATATTGACTATCTAGAGAAGCAATATTGGCGTACAAAATATTCGGTTTCATTTCCACGACTACGTCCTGCTGAAGGGGTATCAACGCCTAACTTTATCATGGAAGATCGGGATTTGCTTCAATTAATATGCGCATATCGTCTATGGAATGAAAATCTTGAAATTTCTATATCAACACGTGAGCGTGAAAAATTTAGGGATCATATCATTCCTATCGGTGTGACGAGCATGAGTGCGGCTTCCAAAACAAATCCTGGTGGCTATGTTGTCGATCCGCAATCGCTGGAACAATTTGAAATCAGCGATGAGCGAAGCATGGAAACGATCCAAAGTATCATTAGGAAAGCCGGTTATGATCCTGTTATGAAAGATTGGGACATAAGCTACTCGGGATAACAACTTAAGTTCTCTATTATATGAAACAGCATAGTCCTTTTGATCGATACTCCCGCCAAATTTTTATTAATGAAATCGGTATCGAGGGGCAACAAAAAATCATGGCGGCAAAAGTATTGGTCATTGGTGCAGGTGGATTGGGTTCACCCATACTTCAATATCTTGCGGCGGCTGGTATTGGAAATATAGGGATTGTTGATTTTGATCATGTCGAAATCCATAATCTCAATAGACAAGTTATTCACACCGAAAAAAGCATACATGTCGACAAAGTAAAAAGTGCGTCTGCTTATATTGAAGAACTAAATTCTTCCATCAAGGTGACCAGCTTAATGACTAAAATTAGTACTGACAATGTAGATGGTATCATTGCGGCATATGATGTTGTGGTCGATGGTTCAGATAATTTTAACACTAGATATCTTGTCAATGATGCTTGCTCACGTGCTCAAAAGGCATTAGTTTATGGAAGTATCTTTGCTTTTGAAGGTCAGATGGCGGTTTTTAATTACAAAGGAAGTAAGCAACTGCGAGATCTATTTCCTGAGCCTCCCCATCCAGAAGATATACCTACCTGTGACCAATATGGTGTATTAGGTCCACTACCAGGTATTATTGGCAGCATGATGGCAATACAGGTCCTTAAAATTGTAACGGATCTTCCTGTCGATTTCAACAAGTTGACACTTGTCGATACGTACCATTGGCGATTCACAACAATCGAATTTTAAATTTTGAGAAAGTTGCAAAACAAGATATAAATCATGGATTACTAAAAATATACGGATAAATAATGTCCAATTGCTTTACAAAGGTCTCCTATTTTAATAGTACAAAAATTTATCTCGCTTCATTTGAGGGAATTACGTTTTAGCTCTAAAAAAACATTTTGTAGTTTCTATAATCTGCCTATATTTGCATTATCAAAAGCGAAAATAGCTCAGCTGGTAGAGCACAACCTTGCCAAGGTTGGGGTCGCGAGTTCGAATCTCGTTTTTCGCTCCACTTAATACACCTTGCCTAGGTGGTGGAACTGGTAGACACGCAGGACTTAAAATCCTGTTTCCGTTAAGGAAGTGCGGGTTCGATTCCCGCCCTAGGTACAAGAAAGCTCATCCAAAAGATGAGCTTTTCTTGTATATAACTCTTTTTAGGATGGATCATTGGTAGTACTCCTGCTAATCATTGATTTTACTTAAAATGAGAGATGCTTGTCATGATATCTAAATCTATAGATCAAAATTTCCAAAATTAAGTAAAATCGACTATCTAATCTTGCGAA
This sequence comes from Sphingobacterium sp. UBA6320, assembly GCF_002440335.1. Taxonomy (NCBI): domain Bacteria; kingdom Pseudomonadati; phylum Bacteroidota; class Sphingobacteriia; order Sphingobacteriales; family Sphingobacteriaceae; genus Sphingobacterium; species Sphingobacterium sp. UBA6320. The sequence continues at coordinate 93,291 of NZ_DJTA01000024.1, forward strand.
CCTTTTCTTAAGATGTGCTCCTAAATGTTTACCATAATTATCCGTTGGGAGATTATATCCTCGAAAATCACGTTTATAGCTTGATACTTTACCTAATTTAATTTGACATTAAAAAATAATCTGCAATATTTGAGGCGATTACATATAATTATTAAAAAATGATGGTTTCAAATTTTGATATTAGGAAAATCGCCGTATATTTGCATCACCAAAACAGAAAACAACTTGTTGACTGTTAGCAATGCGAAAATAGCTCAGCTGGTAGAGCACAACCTTGCCAAGGTTGGGGTCGCGAGTTCGAATCTCGTTTTTCGCTCCACATTAATATCACCTGCCTAGGTGGTGGAACTGGTAGACACGCAGGACTTAAAATCCTGTTTCCGTTAAGGAAGTGCGGGTTCGATTCCCGCCCTAGGTACAAGAAAGCTCATCCAAAAGATGAGCTTTTCTTGTTTTAAAAACGATCCAATTGGCGATTTCAATTTTCAACTGAAATCCAGAAAATTCAATGTCTTTTTAGAAAATTGCTATATTCGAAGTAAAATAAAGTTAGTATGCTCAATTTTTATTATAGTTTATTATTTCTTGCATTCTTAGTTCTTGTGCTATTGACTGTATTTTTATATTGGAAAATCCGCATTTTGAAACGGCAAAATGAATTACTTACTAAACAGAATCGTGATGTATATAGTATCACTCTTCCAGATGAAACAACTATTTATAAGTTAGATCCACATTTACTAAAAAATGCATTAAACGCAATTCAATCGCATGCTTATCAAAGTTATCATGCCCTCGATAAGTTATCCAATGTACTGGATTATATTCTTTATGAGACAGATGGCACATTTGTTAAATTAAAGGATGAAATTGCTTTTGCTCAAAATCTGATTGAGATCAACAAACTTAAAATCAGTCCTTTATTTGATTTGCATATTCGTAAAAAAATTAGCCCCGAAGCTGGAGATATGCTGATCGCTCCTTTTATGACTATCAATCCAATCGAAAATGCGTTTAAACATGCCGATGTCCAAAATGAAAATAGTTATATCTCTGTTGTTTTTGAAGTTGTTGAAGATTATTTTTATCTGACCGTATCTAATCGCATCCAGTCAAAACAACGTACAACGAATACTTTATGTGGTTTAGGAAACAAAACATTTATACAACGATTAAAAAGTATTTATGGTGAAGATTATAGTTTAAACACAGAGCAAAAAGAAGATATTTACACCGTAACAGTAAAAATAAAACTGTATAAGAATGATTAAATGTATATTGTTGGATGATGAACTTCCTTCACTAAGCTATCTTCAGGCTTTATGTGGAAATTTTAAGGATGTCGAAATTGTCAAAAGTTTTAATAATCCACAAAAATTTTTAGACCAGGTCGACAAGCTTGATTTTAACACATGTGTCATGGATATCCTCATGCCTAATCTTAATGGTCTCGATATTGCAAAACTCTTACCCAATAAGGCTATTATATTTTCGACCGCATATAAAGAGTTTGCGGCGGATGCATTTGATTTGCATGCTGTAGATTATTTACGTAAACCTTATCAAGCTGATCGCTTGCAAATTGCTTTTGATAAAGCGATGAAATGGATTATAGCAAATGCGGTATCCAGTGAAGATATCATTGAATTGAATAGTAATCAAGGGAAAACTCGAATCATTACTTCACAAATTGCTTACATCGAAGTCGCAGATCATGATAGAAGGGACAAGTATATAAAGATGACTGACGGACCTGATATTCTGGCAAAAAACATAAGCCTGGACGAAATCTTGATGCTCTTACCTAGTGGAAAATTCTGTCGAATCAATAGGCGAAATGTGATTGCATTAGCGACGGTATCTTCGTATACTGCACAGTATGTGATTTGTAAAATAAAGGAGCCATCTGCGATGATAAAACTTACATTATCTGCACCCTACAGGGATCATTTTATTAACAGTCTGATTGTTTAGTACATTTTTTTTATTGTTCGGTACAAAAAATACAATTTAAGTTTGTTAAGAACCTTACAGCTATTATCTTGTTGTCTACAATAGGAAAATATATGTTAAATAGTAAATACCGATCTACGTTTTTTTACCTCATTATTTTAATAATTGGGATATCACTTGGCTATTTTATTATCCATCAAGGGACGCGATTTGAACATGAAACACATGGAAATATAAACGTTCCTATACATTCTGCCTGGTCACATTTTTTAGATCACTTGCATGAAAATCTTTCCTACCCACTAGCAGTCCTCATACTACAGATCATAACCATTATTTTTGTAGCTCGAATTTTTGGTTTATTATTTAAAAAAATAGGTCAACCTTCTGTTATTGGAGAGATTGTAGCGGGTATAGCACTTGGTCCTTCTCTTTTAGGAAATTATTTTCCTGAGATATCTTCATTTCTTTTTCCAGTTAGTTCTTTAGGTAATTTGGGTGTACTTAGCCAAATAGGTCTCGTCCTTTTTATGTTTGTAGTGGGTATGGAACTTGACCTAAAAATCCTAAAAAATAAAGCTCATGATGCTATTGTGATTAGTCATGTCAGTATTATTTTTCCATTCTTGCTTGGAATGGGCTTGGCTTATGTGATCTTTCAATCGACAGCTCCCGATAACGTTTCTTTTTTGTCATATGCTTTATTTATTGGTATATCGATGAGTATTACAGCATTTCCGGTACTGGCCAGAATTGTTCAAGAAAGGGGTATGAACAAGACAAGATTGGGTTCCATGGCTATTACTTGTGCCGCGGCAGATGATATTACTGCATGGTGCCTTTTGGCAGCGGTCATAGCAGTCGTAAAAGCAGGATCTGTTATCAGTGCTGTTTACACCATTGCTTTTGCCATTGGCTACGTTTTCTTAATGGTACGATTTGTGAAACCTTTTCTGCAACGTATTGGAGATCTGCACACGACGAAGGAGCGTCTGGGAAAATCTATTGTAGGCATATTTTTCCTGACGTTACTCATTTCTTCCTGGACGACTGAAGTTATTGGTATCCACGCATTATTTGGGGCTTTTATGGCAGGTGTGATCATGCCCAATAACACGAGCTTTAGAAGTATATTTATTGAAAAAGTAGAGGATGTAGCACAAGTACTTCTTTTACCCTTATTTTTTGTATTTACGGGATTACGCACACAGATTGGATTGCTCAATGAAGCTGAACATTGGCACACATGTTTTTGGGTAGTCCTGATTGCTGTAGTGGGCAAATTTATTGGAAGTGCGCTTTCTGCAAGGTTTGTAGGACAAAATTGGCACAGTAGCCTCACCATTGGAGCTTTAATGAATACCAGAGGGTTGATGGAGTTAGTTGCGCTCAATATAGGTTATGATCTTGGCGTACTGACGGATGAAATGTTCGCCATATTGGTACTGATGGCCTTGATCACCACGTTTATGACTGGACCAGCATTAGATTTGATTAATAAATTTTTCAAACCCGAAATAGAAGATAATGCTACGCTGATATCGAAGAAAAATAAATACAACATTTTAATTTCATTTAGCAATCCAAATTCAGGTAAAATCCTACTTCGAATTGCCAATATGCTCACGAAAAAATCTAAAGAAAATAGTACCGTAACTGCGTTACACCTTTCTCTAGGGAATGAATTAAATACGTTTAATTCGATAGAATATGAAAGAGATAATTTTTCATTGTTAAACGATGAAAGTCAAAAATTAGATCAACCCTATACGCCTATTTTTAGAGGTACAGACAACATCAATGAAGATATTGCTAAAATGGCTAATGAAGAAGACTTTGACTTATTATTAACGGGAATTGGTCAATCCGTCTATGAAGGGTCTGTCCTTGGAAGTATCATTGGATTTACGAGTAAAGTGGTTAATCCTGAACGATTGTTAGGATCATTAACAGGAAAAGAAAGTCTGTTTAATCACAGTGGATTTGAAGATAAAACGACAGCACTTCTCAAATCTATTCATATTCCTTGTGGGATATTGGTCGATCGAGGTATTCCTGATGCGGTAAAAAATATACTGGTACCTATCAAAACTCTCAGTGATAGTTTCTTATTGATCTATATCCATAAACTAATCCAAAATAATGATGTAAAAGTAAGTTTCTTAGATGAAGATCAAGTGATTAAAACTTCTGTAGAACTTAAGGAAGCGATTCGATCGCTAGACTACGCAGCTCCTAATCATATCAATATCATAGATGAAGCAGATCGTAAAGATGTGGTATATTCTTCTTTTGATATTATACTGATTAGCTTCTTAGCATGGAAACAGATCTCCTTTGAAAAAGAACAATGGACAAAACAGTTACCAAGTACATTAATTTTAAAACCCTAATATTTATTGTTATGGAAAAATATATTTTTGAAACTATGCTTATCAATGATGATAAAATTCATCAATTAGAGGCGACTTTAAAGAATATCCCAAATATTGTTACCATTAATATTAAGCGACTCAGTAATGGGCTTATACTAAAATTAGAAGCTCTCAATATTCAAGCTTTTGAGATTGCATTTCAGCTCAAGCAAAATGGGTTTGCTGTTGAACGCTTGTATGAAGAATAAGAGTAGATCATATGTTTTTACACCATAAAGGAAATTTTATGTTCTAGACTTTCCTTTATGGTTTGAGTCAATTATTTGATTAGCAATTAATGGATCCTATGATCACCTTAATAACATACCTCTGAATTGCTATTTTATTGTGTACCGGTCAGCTTTTCTCGATTATTTTTATATTTTTATCGAACAATAGATGACATATGCACACAGCTCTTTATATTTTTTCTTCCATTCTGATCATTATAAGTTTTGTTCCATTAATCAGGAACGATTATTGGACATTTCGTGTTTTTGAATATCCTAGACTACAAAAGCTGGTGCTCACGATTGTATCATTAGTTCTATTAGTGATTTTGTGCGAAAAAACAACTATTTTCTACATCTATATTACGCTGCTTTCTGGTACTATTATCTATTTAACAAAGCAGATTCTCCCCTTTACTCCAATTGGAAAAAAGCAAATTTTAAGAGCTAAAAAGGATATACCTGATCAATCGATCAGTATAATGATATCCAATGTATTTGAGGATAACACCAATTATCAGGGTTGTATTGCGGAGATTAAAAAGACGGGTGCAGATGTTGTTCTTTTGCTCGAAACCAGTCATAAATGGATGGAAGAATTAAGAGAGGCTACGGATGCATATCCCTTTCGTATCGAAAAGCCAATCGACAATACCTATGGTATGCTTTTGTATTCTAAATTGGAACTAAAAGATAGTGAAGTCAAATTTTTAGTTGAAGATGATATTCCCTCAATCCACACAAAGGTAATTTTACCGAGTGGTGAGCTTGTCCAATTGTATGCAGTACACCCTACTCCACCTGTTCCAAACGAAAACCCGCGATCAACGGAAAGAGATAAAGAACTTTTAATGATTGCAGATGAAGCTGAAAAATCTGAACTACCGGTTATTGTTTGTGGGGATTTAAATGACGTTGCATGGAGCTATACGACTGAACTATTCTTAAAAACAAGTCAATTGCTAGATCCTAGAAGGGGACGTTTCTTTCTCAACACCTTCCATGCGCATCATTTTTTTATGCGTTTTCCATTGGATCATATCTTTTGCAGCACGGATTTTAAATTGAAGCGGATGAAAAGGTTGTATAACTTCAATTCGGACCACTTCCCAATTTTAACAGAATTGCAATATGAGAGATCTGCTGATATCGAACAAGAAGAAAATACACTGGATGTAGATCAAGAAGATATAGCACTGGCTAAAGAGAAAAAAGAAAAGTGCTGATCGTACAGCACTTTTTCTTCTTTATTGCAAATTATAATATTTAATACTCTATTGCTAAAATTGATCTCAGTGGGATCAACACACCACTTTTAATTTGAAGATACTTATCTGTTAAAGACCAAACTGTTGTTTCCACTCTCTTGGGACCAGCCTCTGTTTGAAAAGCGATCGTTGTCTTGGACTTGAATTCATTACCTAATCGTAAAGCCCCTTTTAGTGTTTCTAAGAACGTCTGAGTTCTATCTTCATTCGCTGCAACAATTTTGAATGAAGAGATTTGTTCTTTTTCTATCAATTCTCCGATCATACTCCTAATAATTTATAATTGACAATTTGATTAAATAAGCCATTTCATTTATAACGTTCCTAATTGTTATAACATATACTTAACCTTACTTAAATGTAAGAATTCCTAAATAAAATACCAATAGTATTTTGTTTTTAACATTTATTTTACAAATCCAGATCATCACTCGTATAATTATCCCTAAATTTGTTGAAATTTATCAAAAATGGACAATTCAACATTTGAAAAAAACTGGGAGATCAATTTTACACAATGCTATTCAAATGCTAGAATTCGCTATTCTGATCTTTCTAACTTATTGCAATTGACAGCTGGTGAGCATGCTACTATCTCTGGCTTTGGTTTTAAAGAAATGGCGAAGAATAATCAAACCTGGGTTCTAAGCCGTATCCGATTTGAAATAAGTCGTTTGCCAAAGTGGATGGATAAAGTGACTATTAAAACTTGGATTCAACGACTAGAGGGGGCTAAATCTACCCGTAATTTTGAAGTTTATGTCAACGATCAACTGTATGTGGCAGCAAGCAGTTATTGGGCTGTAATCAATACGGTGAAAAGAGGACCTGAAGAATTGGCAATCGCTCTCGGAAATTTTAAAACTTTTCCTGATCGCTTTAGTACGCAAAAACCTTTTTCAAAATTGAATTTAGCTCAGGCAGTCAAATCAATAGAAAACTATACGGTTAAAATATCGGATCTAGATATTGTCAATCACGCAAACAATGTTAAATACTTGGATTGGTGCATGGACCGATTACCCATGGAACTGGTATTAACCAATCAAATAGCTGCTATAGAAATGAATTATTTGAGAGAACTTCGCTATAATGATACGGTGGAAATTAGTGGCAATTCAACTGAATTGGGCTATTTCATGACCGTTGCTAAGCAGGAACATATATCTTTTGCTCTAGAAATTGAAACAAAATAAAAGGGGCTGTATCAAATTTGATGATACAGCCCCTTTTTATATGATGATAAAGCAAATTAACCTGCAAAAGCTTTATCGCCTTTTTTATACGGATAATTTCCATCAAACTTTCCTGGGATCTTAACATAGCGTAATGCTTTTGTTAATCCAAGTTCAGAATTAAAGTAGCCCGTTAAGGTCAATTGTTTAAACATCGTGAACCAATGTGGTGGCTTACCAGCGACCTCTCGATATAATTCATTCTGCTTAACTGCATTCTTTTCACGTTCTTCTTTTGTTTCCTCATCCTGTTTTTTATTAAACTCATTTGCTTCTTTGTCTAATAAATTCACAAAACTTGTACGTTCTTCAGCAGAAAGATCCAAAAAGTTTTTCTTCATTAACTCTTGTGCTTTTTTATCTAGGTTGTTAATTCCATCCATAAAAACAGCTTGCTGTTCGTCAGTATAACAATCTCTAATCATTACAGGAATAAAACTTCCTACCCCAGCTTCTTTTGCTCCTGGAGTTGAGGTTTTTGGTAAAATAGCTTCTGCTAAGTCTCCCAATAGATCAGTAGTCTTAGGTTCAAATAAAACTTCTACTTGTTTAGTAGCAGAGCGTGAACAACCTTCAAGAAAAAGGCTCGAGCCGATGACCACGCCTCCCATCAACATGGCTACACGCTGAATTGCTTCTCTTCTATTCATAATCAATCTCTTTTTTAATACTTAAAATGTATAATTTACTTCCCAGCCTGGACGATAATTACGTTTTACGAACTGGTTTACTTCATCAAAATTAGTCACACGCATATTATTATTATCCCATAATAGGCGTAAATTTCTTCCTGGATATTTATTATCCACTTTCAAATCAGATCCACGAATGGCTAAATTAGCCATTAGCAAGGCTTCTGTTAATGGTCCAGCGATTTCAAAAGGTGAAGACATCTGCATATTACCGTAACCAGCAATACATCCTTCTACCCATTGCGCCCAGTGACCATCAGCACCACCTTTAACACGTGCATACTTTTGTTTTGGATTGGTATAAGAAGCAGATGTTGGCAGCAATCTTGGATTTGCGGCATAGGTATCAGCTAATATTTTACCTTTGGTACCGATAAATAAAATACCATTACCGCCGTCTCCAAAAGCTTCGTTTGGTCCTAATTCTTCTGGTCTTGGTGGTTGAATTCCGCCATCCATCCAGTGCAGTTTAACATCACCTGTTGTCTTCTCGGTCTTTGGAAAAGTCATAACCGCATAACTGGACGGTGGACAACTTTCTGGGAAATATCCTCGTTTGAATTCATCAACATATACCGAGCCTACAGTTGCCTGTACATCTTTTACATATTGTAGACCATAGATACTAAATGGTGCTTCCATGTTATGGCAGCCCATATCACCTAATGCACCAGTTCCATAATCCCACCAACCTCTCCAGTTAAAAGGAATTAATTTTTCAACGTAATCTTTATTTGGCGCAGTACCTAACCAAAGGTTCCAGTCCAGTTCTTTTGGCACTTCTGCTTTTTGAGTTGGCCATTGGATTCCTTGTGGCCATACTGGACGATCAGTCCAGCAATAAATTTCTTTCAGATCGCCGATCATACCTGCATCAACCCACTCTTTCATCTGTCTCACTCCATCACCTGATGCTCCTTGATTGCCCATTTGGGTTACAACTTTATACTTTTTGGCAGCATGTGTCAATGCACGGGCTTCCCACACATCATGTGCTAATGGTTTTTGCACGTATACGTGCTTGCCCAACTGCATCGCAGCCAAAGCTACGATTGCATGCTGATGGTCTGGTGTTGACACTGAAACAGCATCGATATGTTTATGCTCTTTATCGAGCATTTCACGATAATCTTTATAAAATTTTGCTTTTGGAAATTTCTTTACTGAGTCTGCGGCACGACGTGTATCTACATCACATAAATAAGCAATATTTGCTTTTCCGCTAGCGGCAAATCGTGAAACGTCTGATCCACCCATACCACCAACCCCTACAGATGCAACATTCAACATATCGCTTGGTGCTGTAAAACCAGTACCTCCTAAAACATGACGAGGTAAAATTGTTACTCCAGCTCCAAACAAGGCTGCTTTTTTTAGAAAGTCTCTTCTTGATGAATTATTTTTTTCCATAATTTAGATTTATTGATGATTATAGATTGCCTTTTTTCAGTTCACTTACAGCAAAATCAACCGCTCGGGCTGTTAATGCCATATACGTTAATGAAGGATTGACACAGCCTGCTGATGTCATCGCTGCACCATCTGTTACAAAAACATTTAACGCGTCCCAAACCTGATTATTACCATTTAAAACAGATGTTTTAGGATCTCTACCCATACGAGCTGTTCCCATTTCGTGGATACCTTGACCAAAACCATACACATTATCGTAGGTATATGTGTCTTTAACACCAATTTTCTCCAACATCTCTTTCATCTCGTTTTGCATGTCACCGCGCATTTTCAACTCATTATCCTTGATTTCAACATCCATTGATAATACAGGAAGACCCCATTTATCTTTTTTAGTCTTGTCTAAGCTAATTTTGTTTTCATGGTATGGTAAAATCTCCCCGAAAGCGGTAAAACCTACGCTCCAATCACCAGCTTCAGTAATAGCATCTTTCCATGCGCCACCTACACTCATCTCTGCGACCTCTCCAGACCAGCGACCACGACCTGCAGCTCCTTGATAACCAAAACCACGTACATAATCACGTTTCTTTTCGTCACCGGCAACGTTCACAAAACGTGGCACATATAATCCTGTTGGTCTTCTACCAAAAACATAACTATCTAAATATCCTTCAACTGTACCACCGGCACCACAACGGAAATGGTGATCCATTACGTTATGACCCAACTCGCCACTGCTACTTCCAAGTCCGCCTTCCCAAACATCAGTAGCTGAATTCATCAAGACCCAAGTTGAGTTAAATGCAGATGCATTTACAAAGATTACTTTAGCGAAAAATTCATAGGTTTGATTTGTTTCTGCATCAATAATCTCCACTCCTTTAGCTTTCTTTGTATTCTTATCATATATGATCTTCGTGACAATAGAAAAAGGACGTAATGTCAAATTACCTGTCGCTACCGCAGCTGGTAAAGTTGCCGACTGTGTACTGAAATAAGCGCCAAAGTTACAACCTAACCAACATTGATTTTGATATTGACAGTTGATACGATTGTGATGAGGAACAGTAATATTAGCTGTTCTTCCCATAATAAAATGGCGATTACCATTATATTCTTTCTTCAAACGAGCTGCTAAATCTTTTTCCACGATATTCATCGCCATAGCTGGCATGAAATCACCGTCAGGTAAAACATCTAGACCATCACGGTTACCGCTGATACCTGCAAATTTCTCTGCATAGCTATACCAAGGTGCAATGTCTTTATAACGAATAGGCCAATCGACTCCGTGACCGTCTTTTAAATTTGCTTCGAAATCCAAATCACCAAGACGATAAGATTGTCTTCCCCACATCAATGAACGACCACCTACGTGATATCCTCTATACCAATCAAAACGTTTTGTCTCGGTATAAGGACTTTCTTGCTCATTCACCCAATAGTCTAAGTTTTTTTCATTTAAAGGATAATCTCTACTCAAAACAGGACGATCTTTGATCATTTGTTGTGTACGACCACCTGCGTGCGGAAAATCCCATGGATTTTTATTCGGCGACGGATAATCTTTCACGTGCTCAATATTACGACCACGCTCCAACATCAAGGTCTTTAAACCTTTTTCTGTCAATTCTTTTGCTGCCCATCCACCACTGATTCCTGAACCAATGACAATAGCATCATAAGTGTTATTTTCAGCCATTTTATATTTATGTTTAGTTTAGTTTTTTAATTAACTTTTATTCGGATATAACTTTATTTTCTACTTTCTCGTCTTTAAAAGCAACCAAGAAAATAATAAAAACTACGAATGCAATTCCTGCTGGAATAATCCATGTTTGTTTCCAGAAATCAGCAACATTAGCTTCTTGAAGATACGCATATTTTTCACCAATAAATCCTGCTACCCAGAATCCAATTAGCTGACCTACTCCATAAGTTGCTAATGTGATCAAACCTTGAGCTGCGCTTTTATATTTAATACCTGCCTTACTATCGGTATAAATTTGACCTGATACAAAGAAGAAATCATAACAAATACCATGTAAAGCAATACCTAATATCAACATGAAAGAAAGATCGCCGGCGTTGCCATATGCAAATAAGATATATCTTAGAGCCCAAGCAAGCATACCCACTAAAATTGTTTTCTTAAAACCAAATTTAGAAAAGAAAACAGGTAATGCTAATAAGAATAGGACTTCCGAAATCTGTCCAATAGTCATTTTGCCTGTCGGGTTTTCCATTCCAATTTGATCTAAAAACGGATTAGCATTTTGATAGTAAAATGCTAGAGGAATACAGATCAATATGGAAGAAATAAAGAAAATCAAGAAGTTACGATCTTTCAATAATTTGATTGCATCTAAACCAATAATGGATGCAAACGAAGGTTTTTGATCGGATTCAATTTTAACGGGAGGTGTTTTAGGTAAAGTGAATGAAAATAAACCTAATACTAATGATGCTACCGCTCCCATTAAAAAGGTATTTTTCAAAGCACCGGCAGAAGATGCTTCTGCTGCATCCCATTTAAATAGGTAACTGATCGATAAACCTGCCACGATCCAACCGATTGTACCCCAGATACGGATATTGGAAAATTGTTTTTCAGGATTGCTTAGTTGTCTGAAAGATACCGAATTTACCAATGATAGTGTTGGCATATACAATACCATGTAAGCCAATACATAAGGGTAAAATGATGATATTTCAGTAGCGTTATACATTTGATACATCAGAACAGCACCAACTACATGCAATACACCAAGTATACGCTCTGCATTAAAGTATCGATCGGCAATCATACCGATAATAAAAGGGGCGATAATAGCTCCTAATGATTGGGTAGAAAAGACATTCGCAATTTCAAGCGGTTGTGCTTGTAAATTTTTACTTAGGTAGGTACCCAATGTAACAAACCATGCGCCCCAGATAAAGAATTCCAGGAACATCATGAACGACAATTTAAATCTAATAGATGTAGACATTATATGTTTAGTTTATTTTAAAATAAGAGATTTTTATCAATAATTGGTTTTAATATGACAATCTAGCATAAAAAAAACAATTGTACAAATTACACTAAGAAATTATCTACTTCTCTGTATGCGTTAACCAAAGCTTCTTCTCCCACTTTGCCTCCTTTGGACATGCCGTGTTCCATGCCCACTACACCTTTAAAGCCCTTCTCATGAAGCCATTTAAAGACGTTTTTGTAGTTGATCTCACCTGTTGTAGGCTCTTTTCTACCAGGGTTATCTCCTACTTGGATATATGCGATCTCACTCCAACATTCATTCATTTTATGTATCAAGTTTCCTTCATTTTTTTGCATATGATAGGCATCATATAATAATTTACATGAAGGGCTTCCTACTCCTTTACAAATCTCGTACGTTTGATCCGAATATCTTAGGAATAGATCGGGAGTATCACTTAATGGCTCCAATACCATGGTAATACCATGAGGTTCGAATATCTCTGCTCCTCTTTTTAATGCTTCAATGACATTACCTGTCTGAACACCGATGGATAAATTGCGTTCATAGTCGCCAGGTACGACCGTTACCCATTTTGCATTTACACGTTTTGCAACTTCTACAGACTCTTTACAGCCTTTCAGAAAGATATCGATGTAATCTTGTTTTCCTGCTGCTAATGTATTGGCACCGTTCCCGCCTTTTGGAACAACAAACACACCCATACGCATACCCAAAGCCGCCAAGGTTTCACCTATTTTCTTTTGTTCGTCAATACTACGCCCCGTCATACCATTATCTTCGATACTTCGAAATCCCAACTCGTGCATATATTTGATCTCATCAACAAAACTTTTGCCTGCAGTAGCACTGAACATTCCTTGGTGGGGTGCATAATCCAAATTAAATGTGGCTCCAGCTTTATTTTTTTTCTGTTGCTGCTCTCCTGCTAAGGTGGTCAAGCTCACTGCTGAACCAGCTACCAGTAAGGTATTTTTTAAAAAATCAGATCTTTTCATAATTTCATTATGTTGCTTTTTGTAGAAAAAAATCAGAAAACCCTTTTGAGTATTTTTCTTCTATTTCTCCCCTTTCATTGTTAAATATAATATAAACTTCTAAATTCTTCCTCTTCTTTACAAAATCTAATATCTCGTCAGGTGTCAGTGCCATAAAATAATTATCTAAAGCATCGGCTTCCATAGCAGTTTTTGCATATACCGTCACACTCACTATGGGACTTGAAAACATATATCCAGTTAATGGGTTGACATGGTGGCTGATTTTCTGTTTGCCATTCATCATATATTTCTCAAAATTGCCGGCCGTGGTTAGCGCCCCAGATTTAATACATACTACCTCTGTTTGCAAATGATGATTTGAAGTTGGTCTTTCGATGCCAATTTTAAAAAAATCACCTTGCAAATTTTTGCCTTTGACACGCATTTCACCTCCCAATTCAACAATATAATTTTTGACACCTTTATTTTCAAGAAATTCAGCCAATACATCGACCGAATATCCTTGAGCGATACCATTTACATCAATACTAATGTTGGGTCTTGATTTTTTGAGATAGGGTGCTTCCCAGATCAATTTGTTCATCCCAACCGACGATAAAGTGGAAGTAATTTTATTGGAATCGGGAAAATGCTTGATTTGTGTAGTACCGAATCCCCATAACTGAACAAGAGGTGCTACAGTGATATCAAAAATACCTTTCGTGATCTGATGGTAGTAAAATGATGCTTCAACTACTTTTTGAAAGTGTCGATCCAGTTTGACAATATTTGTTTCCTGTTTATTAAACTGACTGATTGTCGACAATGGATTATAGATTGACATGGATAAATCGATCACTTTTAATATACTATCGACATCATTTTTTGAAACTTGTTCATATTGATCGAAATATGTTATGTGGTAAGAGGTGCCCTGTGCAGGCCCTGACAAGACAATTTTTTGGAGAGGTTGTACAAAATAAGAAGTTTGTTCAATTTGTGTAGCAGCGATGCCGCACAAACTGAACAAACTTATTGAGAGCAGTATCCATGATTTAAAATACATGAATGCATCCCCTTATTAAATGTATAAATTTGTATTCTGACCAGGTATTGCTACCGGATATGAACCATCTTCTTTTGGTAATACTTTTGGTAAAGCATCCCATACGTAATTTGCTGGCATAATATCAATGTCCGATTTCAATGCCGCATCCCACTTGATGACTTTTCCTGTATAGCACGCAATACGACCAATAATACCTGTTAAAGTACTGTAAGCTCCATATTCGGCATTATCAAATTTGTATTCTCCTTTTGAAATTGCCTCGAACAATTCTTTATGTTCTTGTTGATAAGGATTTGGATTTCCTTTAGGATCATGACGATAGATTTCATTTCCTTTGGCATCCCAAAGTACAGCTTGGCCATTTGCAGATAGGTATGCTCGACCTTTTGTTGCCTGGAACTGCTCATCAACTCTGTTAGTGACACCTTCAAAGTGAGCACACTGACTGTACACAACCGAATTATCGGGATACGTTAGCTCCAATGCAAAATTATCATAGATCTCTCCATACTCTTTACCTGTTCTATGTGCACGGCTACCTGTACCTTGAATACGTACGGGATATGCACCTTTTACCCAATTGGCAATATCTATATTATGTACGTGTTGCTCTACGATATGATCTCCACACAACCAGTTAAAATAATACCAGTTACGCATTTGGTAATCCATTTCTGTTTGTCCTGGTTTACGTGGTCTTACCCACACGCCACCGCTATTCCAGTACACTTGTCCTGCAACAACATCACCGATAGCACCATCATGTATTCTTTTGATCGCTTCTCGATAATTTGTTTGATATCTACGTTGAAGACCTACAACGACATTTAATTTTTTCTTTTTAGCAATTTCAGCTGCTGCTAAAACTTTACGGATGCCTGGGATATCAACAGCTACCGGCTTTTCCATGAATACATGTTTGCCCTGGCGAACTGCTTCTTCGAAATGCATCGGACGAAACCCAGGAGGAGTTGCTAAAATAACAACATCCGCTAACTTAATGGCTTCTTTGTAGGCATCAAATCCAACAAATTTATGTTGATCAGATACATCGATTTTATCTTGCCATTTATCTTTTAAAGTTTTATAAGTGCTATCCAAATTATCTTTGAAAGCATCAGCTAATGCTACAACTTTAATATTGAAACCAGAGCTTAAAGCATCAAAAGTTGCACCTGTACCGCGACCTCCACAACCGATTAATGCAACTTTAATCACATCACTTCCTGCTGCAAATGCTCCTACGATAGGCATGGAACTTAAAACTGTCCCACCTGCAATAGCTGCTGTCGTTTTTAAAAAATCACGACGTTCAAATTTTTCCATATTTTAGGTATTTAGGGTTATAATTGATATTTTAATAATCTTTAATTGGAGCTTTATCATAATAAGCCATGATCTCCTCATGTGAAGGTGGAGTAACTGGTCTTACCAACCTCATCCCCACAAATGGTGCCTCAGGAAACCACCAATTACTCTTAGGAATCTGTGGATCTAATTGCTTCCAAAAAGGATCTGATGCCAACCGAGCGGCACTTCTCAAATCCATAGGTTCGCTATCAAAAGAACCACCTCTTACACTATTTGGATATAATTTTGTAGGTACTGCAACTGGGTTGTCTGCTACTTTACCTTCAAATTGTTTATAATAATCTTCAATATATTGATCAAAAGTCCACTCAGAAACATTGCCATGCATATCGAATAAACCCCATGCATTTGGTATCTTAGTGCCGACAAGATGTGTAGATCCATCACTATTTCCTTTATGCCAAGCATATTGATCTAATTGAGATGCATCATCGCCAAAACTAAATGCTTTGTCACTTCCTGCACGACACGCATATTCCCACTCTGCTTCAGTTGGAAGTCTATAAAAAACTCCTGTACGAACATACAACCATTTACAAAATTGAATGGCATTATAATGTGTCATGGCTAAGGCAGGATGCCCTTCTTTACCCATACCAAAAGTCATGTCCAAATAAGGCTTTGTAGGACGTGTAACTGCATCAACTTCTGGTGCTATCTTGCCGTCTAAACTTTGAGTTAGTTCGTAATCCTTATACAAGAAGGGTTCAAATAAATTCCAAGTTACTTCATACTTACCAATCCAGAAAGGTGCTATTTTCACTTCATGAATAGGTTTTTCATCTGCTTTTACATTTCCGCCTTGTTTATATACTCCAGCAGGAATTGCAACCATATCAAATTTCAATTTTGTACCCTTTATTTCTTGTACATAACTTTCCACCTTTTGCTGTGCAAACGACGTACTAGAAATTCCTAACAAGATAAGAGCAAGTAAACTTTTATGCATTTTATTTTTTTCTATAAATAATTGGTCATCACCCTCCCACTAATCCAGACGTATTATTTGTCTAAGATATTAATTTGATTGTGTATTATAAACAATAAGCCTCATAACTTTTTTATTACAAAAGTTAAAAATGATAAGTGCTTAAAAAAAATAAGGCTTGTAAAACAAAGTTTCACAAGCCTTAATGTAGTACAGACGTATTTTATTACAATAAAATATTACGACTCACTTCTTTGTCTATTGTAATATAGCCCGGATAAAAAATTGACTTACCTGCAATATTGATGGAAGGTTTTATCTTAATTGTAAATAATCCCTTTTTTGTATTGGAATTAGATCCGATAAATCCTGCTAAATCACCGTTATTGATCAAGTCATAAATATTAGTATTCAATCGCACCGATGCTATTGTTGATTGTCCTGGATCTAACGATATCGACTGATTGACAATACCTTCTGCTAATTGTTTTTTCTCAAATAAGATAATATATTGAAATTGATTGATAGCAGCTTTCTTAAGAGTCGGATTCTGAATTTTCAATCGAACAACAGCATCTAACGGTATATTTTTACGCAACATCCCTAATGCTACACTTGGCAATGCTGAAAGATCAATACCATCTGATTTAACAATCTTTTGAATAGAAGTACCTGCCACACGGATACTATCTACGGATTGTATATCGTATTTGCATTTGCCTAAATTTTCAATTTGGGCTTTTTGTCTGCTAACTCCACAGCTAGTCAAGATTGCGATACTCACAAATGCGAATAACCAATTCTTTTTCAACACGTTTATCATAATTTAATTTTTCCTTCCAAATTTATAAAGAATTCCTAAGCTATTGATAGGATGACCTGCTTTTAAATAATCATTACTCATCAATCCAAAATTCATTCCTGTCATATATTGTATCTGCCAGCCACGCCCCACTTCCATACGGGTATAAAATACAGGTTCAATCAATACATTACGTTCCTTATGTGCATGTACCTGATCAATTTTAAAATCAGTCATATTCACATGGGATACTCTTAAAATTGTTCCATAATTTAATGCGCGATCTCCACCAAATAAATGTATCTTTTGTCTTTTTGTAGAAGAATAATTGACCTGAACAAATATCTTATCAAAATCCATATCTCTACTTTCAACGACAGCGGGGCCAGCGGTTGATGTTCTGGTATCCACTTCATTCACAGTTCCTATTCCATATCCAGCATATACTTCTAAAATACGATTGCGTCGCTGTCCAAAAGTAGTAAAATATCCGATGCCTAATTCGCCCATTTTTTGAGCAAAATCAGTTGGACTATCTTTTCGATCTATATAAGAACCATTTGCAATCACTCCAATATGATCTGAAACAGCGACCCCACCACTTGCAGAAACATTTCCTTTTAAATTGATATTTCCAGAAACATATACCTCACCTGCATCTTTGAACATAGGGGCTGCTGGGACATTGGGCATATACATCGAACTACAGGATGATAGTAGTAATAAGCTAACTGCTGGAATACCGTATGATAGACTTTTAAAAATCATGAACGTTTAATATTATCTATAAACTGCTTTTTACGTATAAAATTGTACCAAACTCTTATTATTGATACAAATAATTATGTTCAAGTATATTAACAAGCTCGTAATTAGGGTGAAAAACAAAAAAGGCGTTAAGTAAACTTAACGCCTTTTACAAATATTGTGTAGCAAAAACTTATGCTTGCTCTGTAGGGATTACAGAAACATAAGATTTATTGTTTGCTTTTTTGCGGAAAACTACTTTACCGTCAACTAAAGCGAACAACGTATGGTCTTTACCAATACCAACATTTAAGTCAGGATTGTGATTTGTACCACGTTGGCGAACAATAATGTTACCAGCGATAGCAGCTTGACCACCGAAGATTTTGATACCTAGACGTTTCGAATGTGACTCACGGCCGTTCTTGGAACTACCCGCACCTTTTTTATGTGCCATTTCTTATCTTAGATTAAGACTAATGTCTGATTAAAAATTCAATTATAATGTAATACCAGTGATCTGGATTTTAGTGAATTGTTGACGGTGACCGTTTTTCTTTTTGTAGCCTTTACGACGTTTTTTCTTGAAAACGATAACTTTATCACCTTTTAAATGAGACAAAATTTTAGCCGAAATTTTAGCACCAGCCACGTTCGGAGTACCGATTGTGAATTTACCACCATCTTCTGCTAACAATACATTGTCAAATTCAATACTAGCGCCTTCATCTCCTTGTAAGCGGTGCACAAAAAGAAATTGGTCTTTTGCAACCTTGAATTGCTGTCCTGCTATATTTACTATTGCGTACATTGTTAATAAATTAATTAAATGTGTTTATTGTTAATGAACGGCAAAATTAGCAATTATTATTCAATTTCTAAAATATATTACACTTTTTATTTCTTCCCCTACCAAACGGCAACACGCTTTTCTGGTGCCACATACATCTTGGCTGTTTTAGGAATCTGAAATGCTTGATAAAATGCTTCCATGTTATAGACTGGTCCATTGACTCTAAATTCTTCTGGACTATGCGGGTCTACTTTTAAGCGCATGTTCATTCTTTCATCGCTATTCTTGATGCGCCAAACTTGAGCAAAACTCAAAAAGAAACGTTGATCGGGTGTAAATCCATCTATTTTTGTTGATTCTTGACCTTGTTTTGTTTTTTTGAAAGCATCAAATGCAATGTTTAATCCTCCTATATCAGCCAGGTTTTCTCCTAATGTCAATTTTCCATTGACATGCTGATTGTCTAATAAGGTAAAACCATCATACAATGCTGCCACCTGATTGGCTTTTGTTGTGAACTTGGTCGCGTCTTCTGGAGTCCACCAATCTCTCAAATTTCCTTCTTTATCGTACTGACGACCTTGATCATCAAAACCGTGAGTCATCTCATGTCCAATCACTGCACCGATAGCACCATAGTTAATCGCATCATCTGCATTGGCATCAAAGAAAGGAAACTGTAGTATTCCTGCTGGAAATACAATTTCGTTATATGGAGGATTGTAATAGGCATTAACGGTTGGCGTTGTCATCAGCCATTCTGTTTTATCTACCGGTTTGCCCATCTTATCGATCATTTCTTTATAAGCGTGACGTGATGCTGATTGTAAATTTGCATAGTAGCTATCTTTATTGATTTCAACATCTGAATAATCTTTCCATTTATCTGGATATCCGATTTTCTTAGTAAAAGACTGCAGTTTATCAATGGCTTTTTTCTTAGTTTCAGGGGTCATCCAATCTAATTTTTCAATACGATCGCGATAAGAGATTTCAAGATTATTGACCAACTCAAGCATTCTTTTCTTGGCTTCAGGTTTAAAATATTCATCTGTAAACAATTTACCGATGACTTCACCTAAGCTTTCATCTACTGTACTCACCATTAATTTCCAACGTTCCTTTTGCTCTTTTTGACCTTGCAGGGTCTTGCCATATAATTCGAATTGAGCATTACGAAAGTCTTTGGTCAAAGCTTGAGCAGAGCTGTTCAAGAGGTCTGCTTTCAACTTCATTTTCCATGTATCCAATGACTCCGATTTCAACAAATTATTTAGAGCAACATAAAACTTAGGTTGTTGCACCAATAATGTGTCTGTTTTTATCGATAATCTTCCTAAAATATCATTCCAATTGAGGTTTGGAGTTTGCTTTTGAAATGTAGCCACAGCTACTTTATTATAATTTTTAATGGGATCTCGTAATTCAACAGGACTGATATGCGATTTAGCAATAGCAGTTTCTATTTTCAAAACAGACTCGGCATTCACTTTGGCTGTTGCCTGCTGACCTGCTAATGTAAATAACTTGGTGAGGTAACTCGTATATGCTTCACGGATCTTCTTAGCCTTATCATCTTGATCTAGGTAATAGCTAGCTTCAGGAAGATTAAGACCACCTTGAACAAAGGTAGCTGCATTTTTATTGCTCATACGCTCGTCTGCAGCAATATAGAAGGAAAATAGATCTCCATTTCCTTCTTTAAAACCATCAGCGCTGTAAGCAATAAGTTCATCAATAGATTTTAACCCATCAATTTTTTTCAATTGATCTTCAATAGGTTTAATGCCAAGCCTTTCAATCGTGATTGTATCCATCCCGCTGGTATAGAAATCTCCAACTTTCTGTTGATCAGTCCCTTTTTTACTATTAGACTGTGCCGCTTTTTCCAATATACCATGAAGCTTTTGTAGATTTTCATCGTTAAGGGTATAAAATGATCCCCAACCTGATTCTGAGGGTGGTATAACGGTCTTTTTTAACCATTGCCCGTTGGCATACATAAAGAAGTTATCGCCTGGATGTACTGTGGTGTCCATGCCTGATACATCTAAAAACACTGTTCGATCTGCTTGTTTTTGATCTGAACTTTTATTGGATTGGCAGCCAAATGCTAAAGCAGCAATTGGCAATATTGCCCATAATTTTTTATTGACCATAATTTTCTAATTTCAAACACCTTAAGTAAAGGTAGTTTTTTTATTAATGCGGAAATAACACTTTTTGCTGAAATTTGTTTTGGAAAATAGAATTATACTTCTATTTTTGCCAGTAGACTACGGAGAGGTGTCAGAGTGGTCGATCGAGCACGCTTGGAAAGCGTGTGTACTTAACGGTACCGCGGGTTCGAATCCCGCCCTCTCCGCATCCTAACAAGGAAAACGTATCAAAACCCTATAAATTTACGATTTGTAGGGTTTTTCTTTTATATACTCATATCGTTTTTTCAATACTTCTCATTTCCAGCGAGACCATAGTGAGCCCCTAAAAGATGGTTAGCTAGGGTCTCTCTAAAATGAATCGCTAGATGAAACCTCCCGATTAGGGATCGTGAAACCATATCTCCCTTTCCGCTATCAAAAAATAAACTCAACTATCTAGTTGGGGTTTTCTCAATTTATTATGTTTTGCAAGCTTAACTTACTAACGGCTAATTTTATATAAAATCCTGTTACTGGACTATCTTCGTGATTTTTTGACCAATATAATCTCTATCAAACTGATTTTTAGTATGTAATAAAGCGCGTAAATAATATGTTGAAGCCAATTGGTTCATCTTATTTTTTTCATAAAGATGAGCCAATGTAGTGTAAAAGGGAAATTTGAGGAACTCGTTTAGATCAGGTTCAAAATTTTTTATTTTTTCTATTAACCCTGCTATTGGTAAATAATTACTTTCAACAATGATTTTGTTGATTTCAACCGATATTGTGGGTTCTAATAATGTCAATTGTGTATATAGTTTTGAAAGCAATTGCCAATTTGTTTTTTCATATTGAACTGCAGATAAATGTACGGAGGCAATCAATGCTTCTAAATAATACTTATTTAGTCTGTTCTTCTTTAGATCTATTTGATTCAAATAAGCAAAACCTTCAGCAATTAAATTTTTATCCCATAATGTTCGGTCTTGATGCTCCATAGATATCCACATGTTATTATCCATTCGTGCTGGAAATCGAGCTATATGAAAGAAGAATAGAGCTAAAATCGCATTCAATTCGCAGTTTTCTTGTTGATAATTTTTGATTAAAACTGCTAATCGAATGGCTTCAAAACATAGATCATGATGTATGGAGCCATTTTTTCGGGATGATTTAAAACCCTCATTAAACATCAGGTATAAAACATGCAGTAGATAAAGCATTTCCTTATGCAAAACATTTAGGTCATAATCTTCGTATTGAATAGCAAAATCCTTAATCATGCTCTTACTACGGCCTATCATCTTTTTAATTGTTTCAAGGGGTAGCATCAATGCATGAGAGATTTCGATATATCCAAAACCACATAAATAAAACAATGCAATGATAACCTTATTTCGGTCAGAAAGATTAATTTTAGAAAAGTAAACCAAAAGTCTAATCAGACTATCTTCTGCTTCATCTGGATCTAACTGTAGATCTTCAGCATGAAATTGACATGTAATATGACGACCAATAGCTTCACGTTTGATTTTATTAATTAATTTGTTTTTAGAGACTTGAATCAACCAAGCAAAACTATGATTTGGAATTCCTTTGTATTTCCATTCATTTAATGCGACTTCAAAAGCCTCTTGTACCGCATCAACGATATTATCAATTTGTTGGTAACCAAATTTTGCAGACAATAAAGCGATCATCTTTCCATGGGATTCCCTGAAAAGATGATCTGTAAATCTGTTAATCGTATTATGATCACTGTTGTTCATCAGTATCGATAATTTCCCTTAACTCTAAAGTCGCGCCATTCTTAAGATCTGGACAGCTTTTCACTAATTCAGTCGCTTCTGCTAAACTGTTTGCTAATAGTTTGTAATAGCCACTTACACACTCTTTTGTTTCTATATATGGGCCGTCTGAAATGACATTTAGCTTTAAAGTAACTCCAGTAGATTCTAATGGATTTCCTTCTAAGAAATGTCCATTTGCGACTAATTCTTCGACCCAATTGATATGCTCCTGAATATCAACTTGCATATCTTCTACAGATAAATTTCCATAAGCAGCAGACTCACGGATTAGCATTAGGAATTCTTTCATTTTTAATTTTTTTAAGGTTAATGAATAAACTATTTACCCTAATGACAAATTAGATTAGCAATTCGGGACATTTTTTTAAAATTATATTTCTGCAAAATTTGATGCTACATGAAATAACGATCAAATGGTTATTTAATTTAGTAAAAAACGGAATACGATCCTAATATAATTTCTCTATCAGAACATTGATAGCCTAACATAAACTTTGGTTTTGTCCAAATACTAAAATATTTATAAGCAAATTATCTCATTAGATATAATGAAGTAAGGGGCAATTCATCGAGTTGGTAGGTTTCATGTTCCTTCGAAAACCCATTGTTTTCAAAAAGCTCCATCCAGGGACTTTGCATATATTCATGGATCCAGATTACTTCATATGATTTGCAAACACTTAAGCACTTTTGAAACAATACGTCGCAAACTACAGGTAAATCATATTGTTTTAATATTCCAAAATTGGCAATACGAATAGCTCTTTTCTCTTCTAAATAAGAGTTTCTCTTACCTTTTGAAGTAATTTGGGCATAGCCCACCGGTTGATCATCCACATATACCACTAGCCATTGATTTGACATGCTATTCAGTTCAACGACCAAAGCTTTTGTATTAAAATATTGGTTTATATAATTTTCCATGACTTGTGGATCAAGAAGCATGGAAAACTTTTCTATTGCTAGTTGACGTGTCAATTTGACAAGAATATCTAAGCTTTGCTCTGTTGCTACTGTAAATTTTGCTATTATGTTCATATTTGCTAAATAAATGTACATCTGCAAAACTAGAACTCTTTTCAAACAATAACCCGTACAGGTTATGAAACATACACCAGTACAGGGGTTACTTAAATAGCTGCCCAGCAAGTTTAATTCCTTCAATTTTTCGATCAGAAAATTTATCAGCAAATACCACTCGAAAATAGTGATCAAAAGCACCTGAAAATGAAAAAGTAAAGCCTGGAGTAAACCGAACTCCAATCTGCTCACATTTTTTATAAAAATAGTCCATATCTATATGATCTGGCATCTTGACCCAAATATTATAACCGCCGGAAGGTATTAACACAGCTGTTTTTTGAGGGAAGTTATCCGAAATCAAATTAACCGTAAAATAAGCATTCTTGGCAAGCTGTGCCTTAAATGCTCTAATATGACGGTCATAACTGCTGCCAGTCAACAGCTTGTTGACCGTTTCTTGATAAATTGGTGAAACGGTACTACCCAAGGAGAATTTAATCTGTTCTGCTCGTTCCATAAATTTACCTGCTGCTAACCAACCTAACCGTATTCCTGGAGCTAAGGTTTTCGCATAAGATGAATAAGTAAGAACTAAACCGGTTTCATCGAAACTTCTTAATGTTGTAGGTCGTGTGCCGTGGAAATTTAGATCACCATAAATATCATTTTCGATAAGCGCTATATGATATTGATAAGCTATAGTTACCAAAGCCAATTTATGTTCATCAGACATTAATATTCCAGTTGGATTATGAAAATTAGGTGTTAAGATTGCGGCTTTGATCTTATTGTGATGACAAGCATTTCTGAAAAAGTCAATATCAAAACCGATATCGGGATCTATTGGAACTTCGATGACTTTCAAATTTAAAACTCTTATGACCTCCAATATCGAGAATACACAGGGACTTTCTACTGCTACGATATCTCCAGCCATACATGTAGAAGCTAAAGCTATATAAAGGGCTTGTAGGGCGCCGTCTGTAACCAATAATTCGTCTATATGGATAACGCTACGATGTGCAGCCGCACGTTTAATGATATTTTCCTTTAACTCGAGTGAGCCATTTGATGGATAATAGCGTAGTAAGCCTGCCCCTTGCTCTCTCACCACTTGCTGCATAGTTCGTAAAACTAACTTCTGTGGGATCAGTAAGTCGCCTGGAGCTGCTACATTAAATTCTGAAAATTTACGACCAGAACGTAATGAGGTGGTCAGTTGAAGATGATTACTGAATATGGCATCTCTGACAGTTGGAATAAGATTGGATTTTAATTCCTTTTTAAAAGACTCAGGGCGGTAACAAACATAATAACCTGATTTTGGAACACTTTCTACCAAACCCTGGATCATCAAATACTCGTATCCATGTTGTATAGTACTAATACTTAATCTATATTCTTCTTTTAATTCGCGTACAGAAGGTAATTTATGGCCTGGTTTAAAAATACCAGTTCTTATATTCTTTTCAATAGTACTGGTAAATAGTTCAAATTTATACGCTTTCATATCTGTACTGCTAGTATTTACACATTCTGCATCTGTATCACAAATCTAAGTAATTTACCTTTGAGAAAAAAAGTACATGCTACAAAACCATCTCATCGATAGTCCAGTCGATCTACGAAATTTATCAATTCCATCTCTAGAGCAAGTTTGTGAAGATTTACGAGCTTTCCTTATCGATCATGTTTCTGAAAATGGTGGACATTTTAGTTCTAGTCTAGGGGTTGTCGAAATCACCGTTGCGTTACACTATATATTTAATACACCTGTAGATAAGTTGATCTGGGACGTTGGACATCAAGCCTATCCTCATAAATTACTTACTGGAAGGAGAAAAAAATTTTATAGCAATAGAATGTTAGGAGGTATCAGCGGTTTTCCAAACATAGATGAAAGCGAATTTGATGCATTTGGAACAGGACATTCCTCTACTTCTATTTCAGCAATCCTTGGGATGGCTATCGCTGCCAGATACCGAGGAGAGCACAACCGTCAACATATCGCCGTTATTGGAGATGGTGCAATGACCGCAGGATTGGCCTTTGAAGCCATGAATAATGCTGGATATGAGCAACCAAATATGCTAATAGTATTGAACGACAACAATATGTCAATTGATAACAATACCGGAGCATTGCAAAATCACCTCACGGATTTAACGAGCGAAAAGCATTATAATCATTTAAGGTTATACTTAAAAACTCTCCTTTCAGCAGCAAATCCATCTCAAAAATGGGCTATTAGCACCATTCGAAAATTAGAAAAAGCGATTAAAGCTGGAGCAATCCGTTACAGCAATCTATTTGAAACATTAGGTATTCGTTATTTTGGACCTGTTGATGGACATGATCTAAAAAAACTGATTAACTCATTTGAACGGCTCAAAAATATAACTGGCCCGAAATTATTGCACTGTATTACAGTCAAAGGAAAGGGGTTTGCACCTGCAATGACTGAACAATCTAAATGGCATGCACCAGGCACTTTCGACAAATATACAGGAGCAAAAATAAATAAAAGCAGTACTAAAAGCCTTAATACAACCTATCAGGAAGTATTTGGTGATACGTTAATCGCTCTTGCAAAAGATAATCCGCGTATCATAGCGATCACGCCGGCTATGCTTTCGGGTAGTGCATTAAATAAAATGAAGATAGAAATGCCTGAGCGTGTCTTTGATGTTGGTATCAGCGAACAGCATGCCGTCACTTTTTCGGCAGGATTTGCTGCTGACAACATGCTGCCATTCTGCACGATATACTCCACATTTCTACAACGCGCATACGATCAGATTATCCATGATATCGCCTTACAAAACCTACCTGTTATCTTCTGCATAGACCGAGCAGGAGTAGTTGGTGCAGATGGCCCTACACATCATGGTGCTTTTGACATTTGTTTTCTTCGTTGTATACCAAACATAACCGGAGCCTCACCAATGGATCTTGAAGATTTCAGAAATCTACTATTTACAGCACAGTCTAATACGATAAAAGGACCTCTCGCTATTCGTTATCCAAAAAGTTCAGGATCTGGAAATCCAAGAAGTAATTTTAAAAAGTTAGCAATCGGGAAAGGTAGAAGAATTAAGTCTGGAAAACATATTGCTATACTTTCCCTTGGACCCGTAGGGCAATATGTAATAGCAGCTTGTCAAGAATTGCTGTTAGAACAGATGGATATAGCGCATTACGACTTACGATTTTTTAAACCTCTTGACGAGGATCTTCTTCATGAAGTATTCAGCCAATTTTCAACAGTAATTACTGTTGAAGACGGCTCTATTTCCGGCGGTGTAGGATCCGCAATAATGGAATTTATGATAGAAAACTGCTATAATGCAACCTTAAAACGATTAGGTTTGCCCGATAAATTTGCAATACAAGGTACGCAAGAACAACTTCATAGATTATATGGATATGATCACAAGGCTATTGTAAAACTTGTATCATCACTTTACTCCACTACCATCCAAAACAGTGATAATAGGGATAACTTAAAAACCCACCGCAAAGAAAGATAAAGCCTTACAATTGTGTTTGGTGGATATTATTTGATAAGATTAAACCGATATGCACGGGTTTAATCTTATTCATCTCTTTCTAAATTCTTATGCAGGGTAATATTAGAGATATAAACTCTCTATTAAAGTCTATGTTTTGACTAACATCTAATATATGCGAAGCAAATCACAATCAAAAAGAAAACCCTCTTTTTTTAAATAATCCACACGAGTGATATAGTTATCACTCGGATAAGAAAAACCGATATGGACTAGTAATAAGAAGAGTTTAAGTTACAATTTGATTTTTCAGCTTCTTCAATAATTTTAATATCTGTTAGCATCAAAGGAGCATTTTTTTTGATACATACATCTTGTTCAAAATGGACAGCTGGTTTTCTATCATTTGTTCGGATCGTCCAACCATCTTCTGCCCTATGATTGTAATGTGTACCCAAATTGACCATGGGTTCGATAGCAATCACTAAATTTTCTTTCAAGACTTTGCCCTTGCCACGCTGTCCATAATTAGGAATATCTGGCCCCTCGTGCAAGTTACGACCTAGTCCATGACCGACCAATTCCCTCACGATTCCATATCCATATGGTGCAATATGTGATTCAATTGCATAGCTAATATCTCCTACTCTATTTCCATGTACAGCTTGTTCAATACCCTTTAACAAGGATTCCTTAGTGACTTTCACCAACTGCAATACCTCTTGCTTGACTTCTCCAATGATAAAGGTATATGCTTGATCACCGTGAAATCCATTTTTATACGCCCCAGCATCAACAGAAACTATATCTCCCTCTTTTAAAATTTGATGATTGGGCATTCCATGCACAATAGCATCATTTACAGAAGTGCAGATATGGTATGGAAACCCACCAAATTGATAAAAAGAAGGTATTGCTCCATGATCCCGAATAAATTCATTAGCAAATTTATCCATCTCAACAGTTGTTATACCCGGTTTAATGATCGTTGCTATGGCTGCTAATGTTTCACTAGTCAATCTGGTACTAATGGTCATTAATGCTATTTCTTCTTCTGTTTTATAGATGATGGGATTCATAAAAATATTTCTTTTTTAGTCATGTCAGTTGGCTTTAAATCATGGAGCGACTTTCTTTGATATAAAGATTAGCCACACAGAATATTATAATCGTATAACCAATTGATTTTAAAATCATTTTAAACAAAAGTACTTTAATCAATTAGAGTCAGAAAGTAAAAATTGGACAATTATTTTGTAATAGAATTGACAATTATTTAAGTAATTTTGTAAAACTATGCCCATCAATTTTTTAGGAAATATTAAATTAGCAGAGTCTCTTAATGCAGAATTATTAGATCCTTTAAACATGCCGGATTTATTTTTTAAATCTGAACATATCTTAGGAGCTTATGTATTTTCATGTACAGATATACAACCAAGTCAACCCTTATTTAATGATGGAAATCCTTGTTTAATTTTTCTACCAAAGAAAACTGATGTTGTTCATCTTAAAAATGCCGAAGAACTCATTAAACTAAATGCGGCCTGGGTGTGTTGTGGTATTATACAAAATACATATTGGCAGTTACCGGTAGATTTATCACATATGATTATAATACGTTTTAAACCGGCTTCTTTTTATAAAATTTTTAATATAGAACCCCATTTTTTTCTAAAAAAGCCTTTCTGTAGTTTTAGTGATATTATGAATAAAAACTGGACAGAAATTCTCAATCAATTATATCAAAAGGAAACACTTGCGGATCAAATGCAGTTATTAAAATCAATATTCAGCACTTATAAAATAGCTGAAAATCATCCTTATCTCTTACAATCTGCATTGGAAAAAATTGATAACAAAAAAGGTAATATTACAGTATCAGCTTTAATTCTTGAACTCGGAGGTAAAGTAAACCGCAAATGGTTGCAAAGAAGTTTTATGAAGTATTTGGGAATTTCACCTAAAAAATATATTTCTTTACAACGATTTATATTTATGTACGGTAAGTGTCAAAAAAATACTCCGCAAGATGTATTATCACATACTTTTACATCAGGGTACTATGACTACAATCATTTTCTTAAAGAATTCAAACAAATCATAGGTGTCTCTCCGACTCACTATAACTGGAAATAAGAAAACAAACAACCGAGAAAAATCACTAACTACCATGAAATATTCTAACTTAGTAAATCTTGGCTGAAGACTACTAATTTGAAGATTAATATATAATGGAGATTGCCACTTTAGAAAATTGTACAATTGCAGATATAGCAGATGTTTTAAATGCATCATTTTCAGATTATATAGTGCCCTTACACCTTAATATCGAGCAATTAGAGTATAAAATTGTTACCGAGAATATACACTTG
Source organism: Sphingobacterium sp. UBA6320 (assembly GCF_002440335.1). Classification (NCBI taxonomy): domain Bacteria; kingdom Pseudomonadati; phylum Bacteroidota; class Sphingobacteriia; order Sphingobacteriales; family Sphingobacteriaceae; genus Sphingobacterium; species Sphingobacterium sp. UBA6320. The sequence goes on from NZ_DJTA01000024.1 coordinate 123,053, forward strand.
GACTTATCAGTTGGAGTTTTTTCATCTGGTCAGTTAGTTGGTTTTATGCTTCATGCACTACAGATTGTTGATGGAAAATTATCAGCTTATAATGCTGCGACAGGTATTATTCCAGCATATCGCGGTCGAGGTTTAGTCGGTAAAATGTACCAATATTTATTACCAAAATTAAAAACACGTGCAGTAGTACAGATGCGTTTGGAAGTAATAATAGGTAACAATGCCGCGATACGAGCGTATGAAAAAATGGGGTATCAAGTTAATAGAACATTAGATTGTTTTAAAGGATCTGTGCAAACGGTTAAAAAATCCTGTGCATCAACAATTAGAGAATTACAGGATTTTCAATGGGATCAATTTGTTTGTTTTTGGACAATAAAACCTTCTTGGCAAAATGCTATTCCAACTTTAGAAAAAGCTGGACCACATCTCACGATATTAGGTGCCTTTATAGACGAAAAATTAATTGGTTATCTCATCTATAATGCTAACTCAAAAAAAATACAACAAATAGCAATTTCTCCAGCACATAGACGCAAAGGTATAGCTACACAACTTGTAATGACGATGACTCAACAGATCAATTCTAAAGAAATATATGTATTAAATGTAGATCATATCTCTTTAGAAGCCATATCATTTTTCAAACAATTAGGACTTGTCGATTATTTAGCTCAGTTTGAGATGAAAAAAATTCTTTAAAGATTTAAAGTAAGATTTCATAAAAAACAGGTAAACATTAGTCCAAATTTTGAAGCTGATGTAAAATATTTTCTACAATTATTTTCGCATCCTCATTTACGCCATATACTAACCCTGATTTTTTCTTCCTTAGCCAAGGAAATCCTATACAATAAAGCCTTTCTATCATCATTTTACCTTCGATGTGTTTAGGTTTTCCAATTTTATCCAGCAAAGAACTGTTCAAATAACTAAAATCATATCCAAATCCTGTAGCCCAAAGTAGTGTAGTTATTCCACAATCATTGAAATTAATTATTTTAAGATCTGACGCTGATCGATAAGCATGATCCGGAACATCTGAAGGATCTTCATCAGTATTGGAGACAGCGATCTCAGGAGATTTCTTAAGATATTGATCAACATTCTTCTTAATCGCATCTGAAGTCTCATCTGCATATCGAATATGCTCTTTACAGTTATCTTCAAAATATAAATTTTCATGATCAGCACCTTTTAATCCTCCTAGAATAGTCACACCCATCCGATGCAAAGATTGATAACTTATAGTATGTCCCAACAAGCCCACACCAGAAACCTGAGGTTGGGTAGCATCCAAATTTGGGTTATCTGCTAATTCTATGGTCGATACATCCATTGTTCCTAACTGATCCATCCACTCCATAATATCTTTACCTCTGTAACGACGAGGAGCTCTAGCCACCTTGCTACCAGCTAGATATACTTTTCTATTGCCCAAAGTTAACTCTTGAGCTAGTTGGCAGCCAGATTGCCCTCCCCCAATAATCAGTACATTTCCTTCCGGTAGCTCCATAGGATTTTTATAATTGGCCGCATGGACTTGTAAAATATGCTCTGGAATCGAGTCTGATAAATTTGGGAATAAAATCTTATTCATAATACCTGATGCAACAACTATTGTTTTTGTCAAGATATTATGTTGCATTCCTTCCTCATCGATCGTTACTATAAAATTTTCGGATACTTTTTCAACAGCAACTACTTTATGCTTTTCTAAAACCGGTAGATCAAATTGTAAAACATACGTTTTCAAATAATCTACAAATTCGTCTTTGGTCATAAAATGATGTCTTTTTTGAGAATGTATCTCCCTGCCTGGTAGCAGATTCATCCAATTGGGTGTATTCATCTTAAAAGAATCCCAACGTTGTTTTTCCCACGAAGAAGCAATGCTATCTTGTTCTAAGACAACATGTATGATTTTATGCTGTTTTAAATAAAAACTAGTTGCAAGTCCAGCTTGTCCTGCACCAATAATGATAACATCAAATATTTCCATTTTTTAATTATTTATAAAATTCAGTTCTTATTCTATACCTGGATATCATAGTAAAATTTACACTTTCTAGGTCCAATTCATCTACCTGAGTGAGCCCCTGCAAACAGATCTTCAAATCTTATGAGTTGTTATAGCAGGACTATCATTTCCTAATGTGTTATTAATACTGTATGTCAAGATATCAACATCCGTAAAACCGCTTTTACTGAAGTATGCTTAATGCACACATACGTTCATTAAAATTTCAGATGTCTGTTTCACAAACTATTGACAGATTCTACTTTAATACTTATGTAGACTTAAGACAAATATTTATCCTTATTAATTAGTTTGAATATGATCATTTCGCTTCTCAAACACTAATTGTTTAGCTTTGTACAAAGGTCATTATTCTATACTTAGCGATGATAACGCAATCGTGATTAAAAGTAACGTAACAATGCAAAATCAGGAAAAGACAATTATTCACCGGTATAATTTACAAAGTGAAAACTTTGCACATTATTTAGAAAAAGAAAATCAGGTCGAAACAAAATCAGGAGGGGTATTTTTGTTTCATGAAACCATTTTTGATTCGTTACAGTTTATACAATGCGATTATTCTTTAAACCATAATGAACATATTCATATTGATATAGAAAAGGAAGTCTTAGAGATGCATTTTAGAGTCAGTGGAGCAAGCTGTATTCAACGCTCAGGAAAACCGATAGATTTAACCCATGGAAACAATATGCTCACTTATCAAAAAGATAATAAACAAGAAATCGTGATGTCTCCGGTAAAAGATGGAAGTTTTTTTGAGATCAGAATCGGTATATCCCATTTTGAAAAGTTGATGAATGAGTTTACGATGCATACTCCTAATATGTACCAAGGAGATGCAATGGCTATTACCCCGGCAATGTACAGTATCCTTGCGCAGATAGTAAATAATCCATATAGCTCAAAGATGAGAGCTTTATTCTTGGAAGCAAAAATGATGGAGCTTTTTCTATTGCAAATACAGCAAAATATAGATCATAAACAGCATACTTCTTTTTCATATGGACAGAGAGATCGAGATCGTATATATGAAACAAAACAGATCATAGATCAACATATCAATGAATTTTTAACCATTTCAAAATTGTCGCAACTTAGTGGTATGAACAGAAGAAAGCTTATGCAGGGGTTTAAAGAGCTCTTTGGAACTACTATTCATGTTTATATCACCGAAATGAAAATGCAAGAAGCCAGACGTCTCTTACTAGATGAAGATAAATATGTTAATGAAGTGGCTGATGATATCGGTTATAAAAATCCGCAACATTTTATTTCAGCATTTAAAAAGAAATTTGGCATTTCTCCTGGGAAATTAAAAAATCGTTTTGATTCATCATCAGGTTCGATGTGATACTAATGATACCTTTGACACGAAATATATAAAAGGTTTATGTAGAGAAGAAAAATCAATTAGCAATAAAGTCCTAATCAAAGAAGACTCATATTGTCATAAACTATAATCTGAAATTATCAACCTAAGTATTGAAAAATATTAAGATAATACTTTGGAAAGACAATTATCTCTATGCTCCTATTGCTCTAACTGCTGATATCAGATCTATAATAAAAAGCTTCATCTCTGCATTCAGAGATGAAGCTAACAACAATTATTAAACTCGCATAATTTTCAATTTACGTTTGAGCTATTTCAATATTTTAAAAGATTTACCTTGTTTCTTTACTTTGAGAAATGCGAACACGCATAATATTGAAATTGTAATAAAAAGTATATCAATAAAGAAAATATCATAAGACTTTGCCTGTAGCGTCTTCCATAGCCACAAGTTAGTGGTTACACCATTTGCTATTGGAACGCCTAGGCTTAAAATAGCTGATAACACGAGTGTATGCTTATTTACCTTGGTCAGATCTCGTAAAATCAATAAATAGATAATCATGACTAGCCAACTGTAGAAATAAAGATTATAGATCAAACTTTGGTTAATAGTTGGAGAGAATTTTAGCATAATCAGCGTAAATGCAGTAACTGGAAGCATGCTTAACGAAATCGATACGAATAAATTTGCTGCCCAGAAATTAAACTTTCTTTTATAAGTTGGAATATTGGGTTTTTCCCTAGCAACTAACCAAATCATAATACCTGAAATAATCACAACACAGCCTAATAGGCCTAGTACAAAATAAACGATACGAAGCGTACGACCGCCATAATCGCCAAAATGCAAGTGATAAACCAAACTTTTCACCCAATCCACATAAGTCGCATCCGTTTTTGGAGATTTGACTTCTAATTGCTTTCCATCAAGAACTTGCATTCTAACATAACCAGACCCCGCAAAATTGGCATTAGACTTTGGTGTTGTTTCCAATGCAATCTGCATACTTTTATCTCCATAATTACGTATATAGAGTCTAGAAATATCTGATTCAGGCCACTCTTTCATCCAGTTGTTGACAAACGCATTTACATCAAAAGACTTGGGCAAGGGTTGATAACTATAAGTTACTTCCATTTTACGATTATACTGCAGATCCTGATATAATTCTTCCTGATCACCATTATAAAGTAATTTGCTAAAAGGTCCAATTAGAGCAAAATTGACAATAAGAATAATTCCAGTAATAGCAAATACGAGTTGGAATGGAAACCCTATGACTCCAAGCACGGTATGCATATCAGTCCACACAGTTTTCCACTTACTCCAAGGTCTAAATAGAAAAAAATTGTTTTTGATTTTATCCCAATGTAAAAATAACCCAGTTATCAACGCAAATAAAAATAAGAATGAGACAATTCCAGCAATTAAATATCCAAAAGGTGTTCCCAATCGAATTGGAACTTGATTAAGCTGAGCCAAGAAATGTAATCGATACAAGAATTCACCTATATTATAACCCTCCTCATAAGAACTTTGAGATTTATCAGCAAATGAGTGTAAAAAATAGGCTGAATCTTCGTTTCTCAAACCTCTGCCTCGACGTCCTTTAGATTTTTCACTTTTTGCTTGTGGCTTACTAATGGTTGTATCTTGAGAGACACTCATATTAACATAAGTTTCTTGTCCACTTCTCAATATGTAGAAGTCAAAATTTCTACCCAGCAAATTATGTTTAGTACCCATCGAGTCCAGCACATAATTAAAATCAGCCTGAGATTGTACATGGCTATGTGATTTACCCTTTTGCCATGCGGTGATATCATCTTTAAAAAATGAAAATGAACCTGCAAAAAAGATGACAAAAAGCAATGCAGCAATGATAATACCACTGATTGTGTGCGTATGGAAATAAATATTGTATTTTCTCTGATCCATAATATTAATGATTGATTAGATAAGGCAAAGAAAACAGCAAAGTAAGACCGACGTATGTGAGGACTAAGCGAAGCAATTTAGGTTCTAAAAATGCCCAAAACAATAAAAATGCCCAAAGCAAGTATCCTGTAAAAAATGCGGTAGCGATCACATTCTCTTTGGGGAAAAATTCGGTTAGCAAAACATGAAAACTGAGCATCACCGTATAACCACCAATGGTTCCCAATAAAATTCTACAAAGTCTTATCCAAGGAGATTTTGTTAAATATTTCTTATTAGCAGGCATATATTAATGAATAAGGATTTCAATTAGAAAGGAACATAAATAGAGACCTAAAACAGTTCTAATTCCGAAATAAGAAAATGGAAAGAATAATACAATTAGACATCCCATGCACATCAAAATAACAATAAAGGCAAACAAACCACAGGCAACCCCTATGGTATAAATTGACATAATTATTGCTACAGAAAATAATGCTATTGCCACTAATCGCGATTGCTTTTGACGCACAGACATATAGGTCAAAAGTTTAGATTTATCTTTCCAAGCAATGCGTTTGGAGGTATTCATCCATAACATAAAAGCTACAAATAAAATAAAGCAAACAGTACTCATCATGATTTTATAAAATAAATTATATTGAAAAACAGAACAGGGATATTAACATGTTCATAAGCGCCATTATAGCATACAACATTCAAATCTTGCGCTATCATATTAGCGCAATTATAGCAATCTGTTGTAACTTACTTTACTTGAAAACTTGCCGTAAGACCTTGCCAATTTTTAGTATAAGATTTATCATTCCAGCTTCCCGATTGATCAGTCATGTGACTATGTTCGATCACATAAGTACCTGGCCAAATAACCTCTGCCTGAATCTTTCCTTGATTATTTGTTTTGTAGGTTTTACTCCAACCACTGGGAGACATCAATAAAATTTCTTCGTTTGCAATTGGATTACTCCCACGTAACAATTGAATTTCTACTAGATCTTTTACTTTCAGTACTTGATTAGTAAATACGAAGTGAGTGTCCAAAGGAATTGACGAATAGTTTAAGGCTTCGCCTACTTGAATACGATTCTGTGCGATAAATTCATAACGTGTAGTTCCGCCCAATTCTCTTGCAGGATGAGAAATGAAAACTTGGTAAATACCATCCTCATCAGGGATAAAACTACTTTCTAAATACGTTCCTTTATCCGTCAAATGCAATTCAACTTGCTTATTTTTTGAATCTAACAAATTCAATTTCAATTGACTTAAATCCGAATACCAATCCTTCGTTTTTTCAATTTCTCCGCTTGCATATTCTCCATAATAAATACGGATGGTATGTGATTGATTCTTGCTGCCTATAGGATTGCTTTCGATCCATATAGCATGTGCCTTTACCATTTGATTACTTACAAAAAGCATCATTATAATGATTGACAAGTGTTTTAGGTATTTCATTCTTATTTAGATTAATTAAACATAGTGAGCAAATATACAAACAATACCCATATATACAAATCGATTTTTCTATTTCTACACCATTAATTTTTCATGAACTTATCTTGAGTTATCGATAAGAAATCGGATTAAAGTTTTATATATCGTAATGAAATAATTACTCATTTCTTTAATTCTTCATATTAAATTGGTTAGAGCATACTTGATAACAAAGATTACTTAATCAACACTTTTTATTTTTTTCCACGAAGAACAATTGAAATCAATCTTATTAGAATAGTAAGCGGACCCTATAAATGAAAAAGTGCTATATCCTATGATGGTGCTAAAATTATTTAAATGGAGAGGGGATAGATTTTTTAAATTTCAACTGGGAAAATTTGAATGACTCTAAACGAGCCTGACAAGGGAGATTTCTATCAAAATAAATAAGCTAAAACAATGATCGAAACCATTGTCCCGATCATTATTTTAGCTTATTTAGGTTCTAAGATCTTTTTTAAGATCATACAACTAGTTTTATTTTTTCTGAAGCCTATCCGCTAAGATTTTCATATAAAAACCTCCTACGACACTCCGAGCTTTGAAATTTTCACGAATACCGGTATTGGAATCATAAAAATCATTAAGAGGAACACGTGATTCAGTTTCAATAGCATGCCTATAAACAGGTTTTATCAAAGCATCAAATTGTTCACGGTTAGGCGCAAAAACTGCTGTCCATAAAATCCAATCATTTTTTGTATAAGCTTTTCTACTATCTAACGGTATTCCAAATTTATTTTGTTTAGTTAAGTAGTATTTTATTTCAGTATCATATACCTGCTGTGGAAACAGGTTTAATCCCAACACTTTATCCCAAACTAAATTATATTTTTGACTCCAAGTATCTTTATTATCAAAAGTAAGCGCATAATGATCTCCAGCATCCGCAAGATCAATCCATTTGACAACCATATTTTCGGCGATGTTGCGATATTTTTTAGCGGTCTCAATTTCTCCTAATAATTCAGCCATTTGTGCATAACAGGCAATACCTACGATAGCTTTAACTGAAAGGTTAGCATTGCGAGCAAGATGCCCAGCAAAGTCATCTGTACATAATTGGGTTTTGGGATCAAATCCTTCCTGAACAAGATAATTAACCCAAGTGGTAAGAGTTTTCCAATGTTTTTTAGCATAACGACCATCTTGTTGCACTTTAGTAATAGCCGCTGTCAAAATAATCATATTGCCAGATTCTTCTACTGGCATGGGCTCTCCATAAGTTTGACCATTGGCCAAAGGATAGGTCCCTAAATCATGTGCCGCCCAAGGATGTGGATACAAACCACTTTCACTGAAGTAAAAAATCCCATTCAACATGCCTTTCAATAATTCGGGATTATAGATTAAATAAAGCGGAGCTGATGGATAAGTGACATCCACGGTATTAATGAAACCACCGCTATTGTTTTCTTTTGAAAGCCATAAAAGTTCATTTGCTGGACTTTTAACCAATGTATGAGCTGCGATACTTTGACGATAAGCTAAGATACTAAGATGTGCATAGGCCTTTCCCCCAGATTTAATGGCATCTGTATAAACTTGTTTGTCAAATGCAGCACATTTGTCCATCACAGATTGATAATCTAACGCAGCTTTATTGAGTTGATCTTCTATCGTCTCTTTACCTGAATTATTCCACCAAGGTCTCAAATTGTTTTTAAAATATTGGATAGCATATATTTCATCATAGCCCAACTCAACAAAACGATTTACTTCATTATTGCCTACTCTACCAAAGGGTATGACTGTATTCAAAGCTAGTGATGTGCCATTTGATACGGTAGAAACTTTAGATCCTCTTCTGAAAGCATCAACTGCAGCACCAACAGGAGTGACAAATTGAACTGCACCTGTTTTTTTTAATGCAGCTACATAGAAATATCCCCAATCGATTCGCATATCATCCGCACCCTTTTGTAATATGGGCTGTTCCACAGTACCTGTTTTCAATATTGATAAGTGATCTGTACCATAATTTTGAGCACTTACTTCCTGCGATGGTTTATATACAGCAATATTTGATGAAGCACTTAGAAGCACATCTACAGCGTGCGATTTACCATCGTTAGCCCTTACACTGTAAGTAATGTACGATATTGGTCTAGACAATAATGTCAGGTCATCCATAAGCAAAGGTGATGTAAAAGTAAGCTTAAGATTGACCTTTCCTGCTACAAAGTTATAGATGGTTTGAGTTGCAGTAATCTCCACATCTTTTTGTACCGCTATCTGCACATTTGGTCCGCTTTCTTTCAATTTATCAACCAAACCGAAATCAAGAAACCGCCCACCTGCAGTATTTGCTACATGAATAGCAAGCACATTTTTTCCTTTTTTCAAATCAGCTTTTCTAATTGGCTGATATTGAAAACTATTGGTCCATCCGTTTTTTTGATATACCTTTTTCCCATTCAAAAATACTTCGATATTGTCATCATGATTTATTTTTAAGTAGAGATCATTGATACTCGCAGGATCTGTAATATTAAATGTACGTCTTACCCAAATATGATCTGACTTCCAAAGTGTCTTCACATGTTTTTCATCATCACCAATCGCGGCCATACCTGACTTCCAATGACTCGTATCGTAGTCCGATAATATCCAATCCCCACCAGGTTTAACTTCTGTGTACTGCACGTCATAAGGCTTGGTATCAGACGCATTTAGTATCGTTTTATAATTTGGTTCTTCCTTTCCTAAAAAACGATAGATTTGACCATCTACATTGATTAATCCTAATAGCGAATGATCGGCATCAGTCCAATGTTTAGTCGTTGATTCATGCAGATTATCAGTAGTTGACCATATACTAAAATTCGGGTTGTGCGTAATTAGAGGATATGCAGGCGCTTTCCTATCTTGCCCCTGCACTTGACATATGGCCAAAAAAAAGGTCAAAAAATACCAAATATTTATTTTTTTCAATTCGTTCATCACAGTAATTAGGTTATAAAAAGGATTAAAACATATTATTAAATTCAAATAAGCTAATACCTCAAAAAATAAGTTATTCAAGGAGTATTATGATTCTAAAAAGTATAGCTTAATTTCATTAGTCAAATAACGCTTTAAAAATTCTAAATCAATCGCTACTTCGTATCAATATATGCTCAAATCTTATCATTTTGATATGCTCCAATTACTTGTCCTGAGCAAATATGATGTATCGTGTATATTTCCAACAAACTGTACTTGATAAATGCAATGCCCTTGTCTAAAGAGATCACAAAATAAGGATAAAAAAAAAGCTGCCCCTCCTTATTGAGTAGACAGCTTTCCTAATCTTTTACGTAGTATATTTATTAATGAAGATGCTTGCTAAAGAATCCCATCATGGCCTTATAAAATTCAATTTGGTTCTCCTCTTTACCAAATCCATGACCTTCATCATATTTAACCATATAAGGAACATCTACTCCTTTATCACGCAATGCTTTTACAATCTGATCTGCCTCGGCAATTTTGACACGTGGATCATTTGCTCCCTGAACTACAAATAAGGGTGATTTGATCGCATCAATATGGAAAATTGGAGAAACTTCCTTTGCTATAGCTGCTTCATCTTCTTTATCCAGATCATACCAGATCTCATACAACATTTCTTTATACGGTTTCCAATATTCAGGAATTGAGCTCATCAACGTAAAAATATTAGAAACTCCGACATAGTCTACGCCTGCTTTATATAGGTTAGGAGTTTTCGCCAGCCCACGTAACACGGCATATCCTCCATGACTTGCGCCATAAATCGCAACATTGCTTTTGTCAGCCCACCCTTGATCAATGACATATTGTATTCCATCTTCTACATCATCCATAGCTTTACGTCCAATCTGTTTAAAACCAGCTCGAAGAAAATCCTTTCCATAACCACCAGAAATACGGAAATTGACCTGAAGAGTAGCGTATCCACGACTTGCGAAAAGCTGAGTTTCAGGATTAAACCCCCAACTATCGCGTATACCTTGCGGTCCTCCATGAGGATTGACAATCAAAGGTACTCGCTTACCATCAAGAGCTGCTTTTGGCAAAGTAATGTATCCATGCAGTGTTAAACCATCGCGAGATTTAAACGTGATAGGACGCATCACCGCCATATCTTCCTCTTTCAATTGTGGCATCAAATCAACCAATAATGTTGCTTTTCCGCTCTTAGTGTCGTAATGGTAATAGCGTCCATATAATTTATCACTTTGAACAATTACAAGTAATTGATCTTCTTGATCTGTTTTTCCAGAGATAGAAAACTCATAACCTTTAAATTGATTATCTAAGTTACTATATATCTTTTTGAATGTTTCGCTTATGGGTTTGATTACAACTTTTTCACCTTCGTAACCGACAAAATCAATCTCCCAATTGCGTTTTCTTGATAACGAAATTAAATTCGCATCATACTCTTCATTGGAATAAATTTCCTTGATTATTTTCTTATTTTTAAGATCGTACAGCACAATTCTTGATTTATCAGAATCCAAATTGGTCAATACATAAGCTTCATCAAGATTTTTTGAAGCATAATTGAAAGAGACTACATTGAATGTCTCATCCCACTTGGTCGTATGAAACACTTCAAAACTTGTAGTTCCTTGTGGCTTATAGAAATATTGGGTATTGATACCATTAAGCATTTTGCTATATCCACGAAGGTTACCATCTTTATCAAAATCATATCCGACAACGGCATTTGCAGGGTCTTCGTTTGTAAATAGTTTTTCTGAAGCTCCTGTATTGATATTTACTTTGTAAGGTTCAAATACTTGCTTATTATCTTTATTCATTTGGATAATAATATAGTCTTTTTGCTCTTTAAGCATATTCAAGATGGATGCTTGCACATTCTCAAAAGGAGTCAGATCTATATTATTACTTCCATCAATATTTATGGCATATAGATGATAGTTCTCATTACCACCTTGGTCCATAACATAGACCAAACGATCGTCATTGATCCATCCCATACCGCGAATAAGTTCATCTTTCTCTTCGATCGCACGAATTATTTTGCCAGTTTTGACTTCCTTAACCATCACGTGGCGTTTATTCTTGTCATCCTTTTCACGATAAGAGATATACTTGCCATTTGGTGACAATTGAAAAGATGAAAGTTTAGGTTTAGCAAAATAATCCGCTACTTGGTACTTATGATTCCCCTTATCTAAGGCGATAAGTTCTGCTAACTGAGTTTCGGTTGATACCAATGTGGTATCCCCAGGCTTAGTAATCACAGTTTTAGCTAAAACCAAAGGTAGTTTAATACCAGCTTGACTATATGTGCCAGTGATTTTACTATTCTCCAATGTGCCTTCATACTTGATTCCTGCCTGTTCGATATTCAACGCTAGCTGATTGTTTTCAAAAGTTACTGAAGTTAACGGAATACCGACAGCTCCCTGAAGAGGAACATCCATAGTACCTTGAACCACCCCATTCGTCTCTGTCAAATGAAAAATAATACCGACAGCGGTCCCCTGATAATCTAAAGTGCCTGTCCAATCACCTTTAATTTGTGCATTCGTGTTTGACATACTCAAAATTATTAATACAATTGTGTAAAAAATCTGCTTCATAATTAATTAAGTTTTTTTCATTGTTAGTCGCATGTTTTTATGTTATGTTACAATTTATTTTCAAAATATCTAAATTAGATTGCAACACCCATTTATAGCATTTAGATGTTCATTGAATCGTTAAAAATTAAATCACCCCATAAAAACGATGTACTACATCTTAATTGCTAAAAATAGATCATTAAATATAGTCATAATTATAAAAATTCATGGCTATTTTGGCAATTAGGATATAAGGACTGATGATTTTTACAACTATTTCAGTTAAAAATCTGCTATAATTAAAATAATAATGATTTAATAAAATAAACAGATGCGATCAACTATAAAGTATCAAAAGATGAAGTAATATTCGATTCTAAAAAAGCAGCTATGTAAAACTATTAATTTTTATAAATCGCAGATTAATAGGTTTACATAGCTCTCACAGTGATTAAATTTTCACAGGCATTTGAGTGCTAATTGCGATACGATTCCAGCTATTGATGATTACCACTGCCATGATGATCTGTGCAATTACTTCTTCGGAAAAATACAACTTGGCTTGATTATAAGTTTTAGTCGTTAACCCATCGTTACTAATTAAAGTTATCTCCTCAGTCATTGCAAGCAGGGTTTTTTCTTCATCAGTAAAAAGATCTGTATCATGCCATGCATTAAGTAAAAAGATACGTTGAGTAGTTTCACCATTCTTTAAAGCATCCTTGGTATGCATATCAATACAAAAAGCACATCCATTAATTTGCGAAGCTCTGATTTTAATGAGTTCCAAATGTAATTTTGATAAGTCCGTATGAGTTAAATAATTTGATAAACCATATATTGCTTTCCATGCTGCAGGTTGTACGTCCTGAATTTTAATTCTATTTTCCATTTTTTTCAATTATTAATTGTGATCAATGATGATAAAACAAAATTCATGATTTCATTTTCTAAAAAACTTAAGCTGGTTTAAGAAAGTAATTAGGACCTAACTTTACTATTTTTTTTTCGCAATTCACTCAGGTATTCAGGGGTCAGACCTAAAAATGAAGCTAATAATTTTTGAGGCACACGTTGTACAAAATCAGGATATTTAGAACAAAACAAATAATAGAAGTCCTCTTTTGATGATCTAGCATATTTCATACGGTAAAGCGAAGCGGAATATGCCCTTTCATAAATTATTCTAAAATATTTTTCCAAGCTTGGTTGATCACTGAGCAAAAAATCAAAATCAGTTTTATGAATCCCTATTAAAGTAGTTTTTTCTAGAGCTTGGATAGAGAATAAGGATTTTTTTCTCTTATTAAAAGCATCAATATCAGTCATCCACCAATTTTCTAAAGCAAATTGTATTGTCTGTTCCACCCCTTTCTCATCAGCATAGAACATCCGTAAACATCCTTTCACTACAAAATATAGGTGGGTACACATTTCTCCCTCATTTAAAAGTAGTTCTCTTTTAGCTGTAGTTATGATATTAAAGGACTTACTTATATGCGTTAGCTGCTCATCATTTAATTCAACATATTTCTTTATATGGTTCAATAATAATTCCATTCTAGGATAACAATTATAAAAATAATGATAGTTCTATCATTAAAATATCATTCATCATGTAAACAACTTGGTTTTTATAAGGCATAAAAATAGTTGTTTTATTTATCCACAATATATGTAAAAATAAGTACAGGAAGATAAGGAAGTTACAAGCTGGTATTGCAAGAGCTGAGAAACGACTTCAAAAAACTAAAATATAAATACCAGCTGTATAGCATCGCAACTTCTTAAAATAAGTCGAGAGATCAGTACAACAAGCAAAGTTGAAAATGTAGCTAAAGATAAAATCTAATTAATTAATCTACTAAGAACATGATATTGTGCATAAAACCTATACAGAAACAGGATCTTGGCGATGACGCTGTAAGTATTGTTTTTTAATGATATACAGTTTATAATAATCATAAAAACCAATAATAAGTAAAACAAAGCAAACAACATAAAACGTTTTATATGTTAAAAATGCAAAAGACAATCCACTAATCAGTCCACCAGCTACATAAGCTATAACAATGCTGAGAAGTAAATGAAACTTGTCCACCAATGCCTTGTTGTGCCGATTAGATTCTTTTGTAAACATCGATATCAATATCGCTAAATCTGTCGTAAGCCCTGTTAAATGAGTTGTTTTTACCACAAAATTGGAAATAGTGGCAGTTAGACCATTTTGCAACCCCATTGCAAAAAGCAATGCCCCTACCAATACTTCTGTTTCTTGCAAAGAGTCTTTATAAAAGAAATCTAAATAGATACCGACAAATAAAATACTGAATATTTCTAATCCTAACGGAATAGAGTGTGTTAAATAAGTACTAAAACGTCCCTTTCCATGGATGATGATCATATTTGAAAGCATACTACCAACAAGAAATAGTAGAATCCAAAACAAAACAACAGCGCCTTGATACCAATTACCTTTAGCGATTTCTTGCGCAAAAATCGCATAATAACCCGTCACATTTGAAGTGAACGAAAAGAATACAATGACCGATGCAACATTGACCATTCCCGCTGAAAAAGCAGTCAATGCACCCAACTTGATATTGTCCTGTATCGTACGATGATTACTATATTTTCTCAGCATAATTTACTCTCCCTCCTTTTTTCAATACTATACGTGCGATACCTTTAGCTTGAAGATCCAAATTAAGATACAGGATCAATTCATTTCTATTCAATTGATGGATAACAAAACTCTCAACAAGTTTATCGTCTTTCCTCAATTCAAGAATATGCCCTCTTCCCTTTAAAAACCAATTGTATCTTTTATCCTCATGATGAGCAACATAGTTATCATTTCCATTTCTTTCGAAATGCCACAAACCATCTTGAAGAGGTGGAAGATGCGCTATAGCCGCTGTTTTTATTTCATCATGTATAATAGCCTGTTTTTTAAATGATGGGTTATTTTCCACCTTTTCAAAATACCAACCCTGCTCTACCCACTCACCTTCCAGCATACGTTCTGGATTTTCATAAAACATGACCATCGTCGTCGCTACAAACAGAAGTAAGGCGAGAAAGATGAAATTAAATCTTGATAATATTTTTCTTTTAATAATTGACATCCCATTTTTTGTTAAAGAATAAATCTGACAAAACATTTCGCTCAATTTTCTGTATACCGGTCTTTTGGATGATCCCAACACGACCTCGATTACGTTCGTTTAAACGTAACAACGCCTTTCCAACATCAAAAAAATGTTTTGTTCTTTTTTCAAATGCATAATTTGATGGTACTCTGATTTCGTCAATCGCAGCACCTTTCAAATAGTTATGTAAGTAATTGGCATTCTCCGTACCGATGATATCGGTATATATATTGAGTTTACGATCTTCATACCGATGACAGATCATTTGACAAGCTTTAATGAAATCTTCAGAATGGAGTTCCTTTAAATGATCTTCGAGGGTAATTCCCAACAGTTCAGTAATTGAAGTACTGCTCCTGTTGCCATATACCAATATGATTTCCAATTCATTAGCTTTTGACTGTTCGATGCTCTGTATAACAAAAAATAGCGAATCTATCGTGAAATCACTTGGAATCAATATACGTTTATTCATGCCTTTTACTTTTAAAACAAAGTTAAAAGACAGAGATTGCAATGGAATGAACTTGAAGTTAGCTTTTAATTAGAATATCAAAGCTGATATTAAAATGAGATTAGAATCGTTATAAAGATTAAAATGAGATTAAAATTTAAGAAAAGTAGGCAATTCGATCTCAACAGTAGTGCCCTTATCCACAATAGAAGTTACCTTTAATGAACCTTCATGCAACTTTATGATATTTCGGGCTAATGGTAGTCCGATACCATACCCGTCAATCCCATCAGTGTTAGACGCTCGAAAATATGGATCATAAATATGTTGCAAATCCTCTGAAGGAATACCTATTCCCTCATCCTTTATTAGAATAAACACTTTTTTATCCAAAGCACCTAAAGCAATGTAGGCCGTTCGATTACTAGAATATTTACAGGCATTGCTGATGATATTAGACAACGCTAACTGAAGTAAAATTGCATTTCCACTAACTTTAAGACGCATACTATCATCCGGTAAAAGATTAAAATCGGTGATGATCTTAAACTTATCATTGATCGCTTTGACCATCAGTTCTGCATCCATTATGACCTGATCAATTCTGATAGGACCAAACGAAGATGAATTACTAACAAATCCAGTACGTGCCAGCAAAAGAAGAGCCTTTGTCTTTTTTTCTAAATGCTCTGCAGATTCAATAATTTTCAAAAGCGTTCTTTGATATTCTGCTTGACTTCGCTCTTTAGAAAGCGCTAAATCTGCCTGACCTATAATAGAAGTTAAAGGTGTATTAAGCTCATGTGATGCATTACTAATGAAGTTTTTTTGTGTTTCAAATGAGGTTTCCAATCGTGTAAGCATATTATTAAAAGTACGAGCTAAATCTTTAAGCTCGCCCTTATATTTAAACTCATCCAGTCTTTTATCCAGATTTTCAGAACCAATCTGTTGCACCTCCTTCATCATCGTAAGGATAGGCTTCAAAAACGATCTTTTCATAAAAAGAGACACGACCAAGATAAATAATATGCCCAGGATCAAGCTAATGATCAACAAATTTCTTAAGTATGCCAGATGATGGGTATAAAAATAATTTTCTGCAGATGCCCCGATGATAAAGTTTCGTTTATCCTTGGTGAAAAATTTAGTAGAATAAAATTGGTTGCCTTCCTTAAAATTAGAAATTCCCTTTTTATTGATTTTACTCCATAGTTCAGGATTAAAGCCATGACTGTTCAATATCTTTTCATTTGCATCAAATTCAACAAGAAATTCATGTTGATTATTCAAATCTTCAATAAAATCTAAACTCCATTGATTACTGCGCAACGCATTATTGATATTCAGAAACTTCTCTGCAGCTATATTCCGCCTCAGATCCAATCTTTTATAAAAATCTGTAAAAGCAAAATTTGAAATAGAATAGAAAATAAAACCAACAAAACAACTGACATAAATAACCAATATGGCAATAAGATAAATGAGTTTTCTATTATAATTATGCATCAGCTTTTAGTCTTCTATTTTTAACACATAGCCCATACCGATCACAGTATGAATGGCTTTTTTAGAGGTTACTTTTTCAATTTTTTTACGCAAATAATTAACATAGACGTCCACAACATTAGATCCGATGTCAAAATTAATCCCCCATACTTTATCCAGAAGTAAACTACGCTCAAATACTTTTTTAGGACTTTGTATAAATAATAAAAGTAATCGATATTCGGTGCTTGTCAGATTCAATTCCTGATCGTCACAATAAGCGACCTTTTTATAATCATCTACTTTCAAAAACCCATATTTATACTCTTGAGAATGATCCTGATCCTTCTGAGTAGCCTGAATAATAGAATGTTTACGACGTATCAAAGATCGAATTCTGGCTTTCAATTCGATTAATTTAAATGGTTTAGATAAATAATCATCTGCACCATTATCCAGACCAAGTACAACATTTTCTGGAGTCCCTAAAGCAGTCAGCATCATCACAGGAAGATCAGTATATCCCCAAAATCGGATCTGCCTACAGATCTCCAATCCATTAGTACCTGGTAATAAAATATCCAAGAGAACAAGTGAGATATCGTGAGTTGAAAGTAGTACCTCTAATCCTTCCGAATTATTTAAATGTATGACTCGGTAACCATCCTCCTCCAAACCTTGAACAATCAGATCTGCTACCCCTTGTTCATCTTCAACCAAGATAATTTTTTGCTGTTCTACACTCATTTACGCTATATTTTAATTAGCTCTGGAATTATTAAAACATAAAAATAAGCTTTTGATGGCTTTGACACAAATTTTAAAAGTATATCATAACCAACTAGATAATCATGCTTTATAAAACTTGATCTTATGAGAACAATAAATTTTAAAACTTTGATCAAGATACTTTAATAATATAGGTTGCATAATTAAAAATTTACGATAGATATAAAACTAAATTTTGAACAATTAATCATTAATAAAAACCTTTATAATTCTATATCCATAACTAATCCTCTTCTACTCGATTCCGCAGCTAAACTAAAGGTATTTCCAAACATTTTTCTATCCAAATTGTTGTTTTAACAATTGGAATACATCTTATGATGTGCCAACTAAAATAATATCTATTACACATACTCACATTTAAAAATGTGCGGTGCTTAAATCTTAATAAAATGGCAATAACAACCAATCGATTATCTCAGACACTTTGTCAAGCTTTAAATGATCAAATTACATTGGAAGCATATTCTGCTCAAGTATATCTCATGTTAGCCTGCTGGGCAGATGACAATAGATTAGATGGGATCAATTCATTCCTTATGAAACATTCCCAAGAAGAAAGAGTGCATATGGCTAAAATAATAGAATATATACAAGAAAGAGGTGGGTCTGTAAAAATTGATGCAATAAAAAAACCTGAACCCGAGCCTACCAATATTTTAGAGTGCTTTGAAATGGTATTGCAACAAGAAATAGAAAATACCGAATCAATTTATAAAATAGTAAATTTAAGCATGCAAGAAGGCGATTGGGCGACATGGAATTTCCTTCAATGGCTTGTTAATGAACAACGTGAAGAAGAAAAACTTGCATTGGACTTATTAGATAAAGCTAAGTTAGCTGGAGGCAGCGATATGACAGACAATGCTCGCTTTGAGTTAAATAAACTAATTGGTAATACTGGTCAGGAATTTCCAGTTGCAGATGAAATTAATCCACTAGCATAAAATAAAATATGTTAAAAAGGATAGCTAATTATACGTCAGCTATCCTTTTTTATTACTTTATAAATACCTATAGCGACCTCTTGGCCAATAAAGAGATATCCAAGGAATTATGATACAATTTCTCGACAAGCCCGAGCATTAGCTGCAATTGTTCTTTAATTAATAGCTCATCACTCTGATCGAGCACATGCGATCGAGAGACCGAGGACTTCAAAGGAAGAATTTCTAATAAGTCAGTCTCAAATAAAGCATATGTTTTTTTTAACTTTAAAAGAATTTTATTCATCAACCGTTCATGCTCATCATGAAAATTCGAAGTTGAGCGATGATCAATCATATGGGTAAATGCCATTGCATAAGAAATCAACTGATGTGTAAAAATTGAAAAATCATTTAATTCTTTAGTAAATGGGCGCTGATATATAGGTTCATTTAGAATTCTTTCATTTAAGGCATTCAACTCCGCCAAACTCAGATAAATTTCTTTGCGAGCGACTTTATAATCTGCAATATCAATATGATCGCCCGACAGTTTACGAAAGCAAATGGATAAGAAATGAACATTAGACTGTACGACATTTTTTAAATAACTCTTTACCGAATCACTTTCCCATGTCGGAAGAATAAGGTGAAAAGATAAAAAACACAGAACACAGCCAATGACAGTATCTAATAAACGTTCTTTCAATAGGAGAATTCCAAAATCATCTACTCCTGTAAAGAAATAGTAGGCAATAAGAAAAAAAGCAGTTAGAAAAAATGAACCATAAACATATTTACTCCTTAAAAAAGTAAATGTTAAAAGCATATAAACCAACATTAAGCCCAGCAGTACATAACTATTTGTAATCAAGAAAATACTTAAGAGACCCAAGAGGCCACCTAAAAATGATCCTTTTAGCCGATCAATACTCCGTTGCTTACTTAAACTAAAACCTGGACGTAAGATCACAATAATGGTAATATAAATCCAAAAACTATGCTTTGTTAAGGCAATGTAATCAGGAAAGAAAATCGGCAGCGCTTTGGTAATCACAAAAGCAATCAACATCACAATAGCCACACGAAGAGAATGTCTAAAAATTGGTGACTTTAAATTCAGATGCGCTTGCAGTATTGGCCATGAAAATGTCCTTTGCCTAAAGAAACGCTCTTTATGTGCGATCAGCTCAGAGTGATCATGAACTTCTTCAGATTTAGATAAAATACGATGGACCTCTCTTATTTTTTGCATCACGTACCTGATATTAACAAGTATCTTTTTCAACACAATTGTTGTCCCTCCTTCTTGCTTTTCAAGAGCAATAATTTCTGCATATGCATTATCCCATAGGCCTGTAAATTGAATGGCATTCTTTGGCGATTTCAGCAAACTTATTGGAGTGGTCAATCGCTCTAATTCTTGGGCACAACTAATCAATAATTCAGGAATGACTTGATACACCTTGGTATGTCCATATTTTTCACGAATCTGATAATAATCATGATGGGAAGCATTAATTCTCTCAAACAATTCCATCAATGTTGCGAAAATAAAGGTAAGCTGTTTATATTGATAACTTGCAAATTGCTTCTCGGTCGCTGCAGAAAACAAAACCTCACGGACATTTTCCTGACGTTGATTTAACACCATATTGATTTGAATAACTTGTTTATGCGTCTTTGCAATAGCAGTATTAGCATCAAAAAAATCAGCCTTAATACGAAGTAAGCTACCTATTTTGTAAGCACATTCTGCTAAAACTTGCTGGCTAACACGATATGGTCTCATGTATCGTAGGACTAATACAAAAATCATATACCAAATTGCACCAGCAGTGAGCAATAAAGCTTCTGTGATAGGATGACTACTTTCATGGGTCAACGTTAAGCTAAAAAATAGCGCTAATAAACAAGATGCACCAATGCCCATCGCCCTTATACCAAAAACAGTCAACATACAAGCCGCAAAAGAAAAGAAAGCCATAAATAGACCCAAGAAAAAATCTGAAAAAGGTAATATGCGTGTAAGCATACTCATTGCGAAAATAACGATAACATTGATAAACAAAGATTGACGGCGCTCACGATAGGGGCCGACCAAATCTGGAGTACTTGCTATAATGCTACCTATACCCAAGGTTACACCATGGTGCAGTTGACCAAAAAAAGTGAACATGAGAACTGGAATCAGGACAGCAATAGTTATTTTTAATCCCTCATGAAACGGTTGGCTATTAACAAAAAACCGTGTCTTTTGCCATACTTTTTCTATACGATCACGCAATATAAGTTATATTATTAAAGTGGAAATATGTCGATTAAAGATTATACTTATGCTCATCATTTAACTTTTGCAAAAGTACCAAATTTAATACTACAAAAAGAAATTTTCATCTACTATAAAGTTTACAAAACAACGCAAAACATATATAAAAT
Source organism: Sphingobacterium sp. UBA6320 (assembly GCF_002440335.1). Classification (NCBI taxonomy): domain Bacteria; kingdom Pseudomonadati; phylum Bacteroidota; class Sphingobacteriia; order Sphingobacteriales; family Sphingobacteriaceae; genus Sphingobacterium; species Sphingobacterium sp. UBA6320. The sequence goes on from NZ_DJTA01000024.1 coordinate 144,684, forward strand.
ATCGTTTTATACCGAAATCCGATATCTTATATTTCCTAGAAAATGGATATGTTTGTAGTGGAAATGAGAAATAGTCAAAAGAAAACAATAATTTTAGACAAAAAAATCATTAAAAGAATGAAAAAACTAACGCTACTTTTATTATTAGCAAGTTCAATGGCTTATGGTCAGCGCAACTTGAATATAGAAGAGACAGTCTTTGGCCCCCGTACATATGCACCTACAGCTCTTGTAAGCAGTAACTGGGTACCCAATAGCAATAACTTCAGTTATTTGGACAAAGGTTATCAAAATTTAGTTCAAAAAAATGCTCCGAATAATGGAGCGGAAGAGATCATACTAAGTAAAGTCGAATTACAAAGTGCTTTGCAAGCAAAACTTCCAAATGATCGGATTAATTTGCAGATCTTTCCCAGTGACTATAAATGGGAAAATGCCAATACAATCAGTTTTTCACTTCATACAAAACAAGCACAATATCAGATTGCTTTTGATATAAAAAACAAAAAGATAGTACATCTATTAGCATCAGATGCCACAGCAACAAATCAAGAATATGCAACAGATTATAGTAAGGTAGCCTATTTAATTGGTAATAATATTCAAATCAAAGATGCTGCTGGACGATTAACCGGTGTAACAATAGATACAATAGATGGTATTCTAAACGGCAGCGACTATACGCATAGACAAGAATTTGGCATCAAAAAAGGCATGTGGTGGAATCCTCAAAATGACAAACTATTGTACTACCGTAAAGATGAAACGATGGTGAGCAAATACCCTTTAATACAGTGGGATACTCGGGTAGCTTCTGTTAAGGATATTCGCTATCCCATGGCAGGCATGAAAAGCGAGGAAGTTACCTTGGTCATCTATGACACTCAAACAAATCAAAAAATTACATTAGCAACTGGAGAACCAAAAGAGCAATTTTTAACAGCCGTAACTTGGGACCCATCTGGACAGTCCATTTACGTTGGAGTATTAAATAGGGAACAAAACCATCTAAAAATAAATCAATATAATACAAAAGACGGCCGTTTTATCAAAACACTGTTTGAAGAAACAGCGTCCACGTGGGTAGAACCTCAAAATGATTTATTGTTTTTACCCAATAACCCAAAACAATTTATCTATCAATCAGACAGAGAAGGTTTTAATCAGCTTTACCTGTACAACACTGATGGTAAGTTGATCAAAAAACTGGGACATCAAAATCTTATTGTACAACAATTAGGTAATTTTTCTCCCAAAGGAGATTTACTCTATTATACTGGAGTGACAAATGATGGATTAGATCGACAACTATTTTCAGTAGAGCTAAAAACTGGAAAAACAACACAGTTAACACAGGGTCCAGGTACGCACAACGCTAAAGTAAACAGTGATGGCACTTACATCTTAGATCAATTCAGTAATCTAACCACTCCTAATATTGTTCAAATAAAAGGAACAAAATCTGGTAAAGTAGATAAAATAGTCGAATCAACAAACCCCTTTTTAGGTAAGATCAATCCTCCAAAAATAGAATTTGTCACTTTAACCTCTGCAGATGGTGTAACACCATTGACAGGACGCATCATCTATCCTAATGATTTTGATGCAAATAAGAAGTATCCAGTCATGTATTATCTTTATGGAGGTTCTCACTCTCAATTAGTAACCAATAAATGGTTAGGTGGCGCAGGTTATTTTGATATGTATATGGCGCAACAAGGTTACATCGTATTCACCATGGATAATAGAGGTACGGACGCTCGCGGACGTGCATTTGCAACCGCAACACATCGTCAACTCGGACAGGCAGAAATGGCTGATCAAATGAAAGGCATAGAATATTTGAAATCCAAATCATTTGTTGATCAAAGCAAGATGGGTATATTCGGCTGGAGCTTTGGTGGATTCATGACAACATCATTTATGATACACCACAATGATATCTTTAAAGCAGCTGTTGCAGGAGGTCCAGTAATGGATTGGAAATACTATGAAGTCATGTATGGTGAGCGGTATATGGATATGCCTCAAGAAAATCCAGAAGGCTATAAGTTAACCTCACTCATTGACAAAGCAGATCAATTAAAAGGCGATTTATTGATTATTCATGGAGCTCAAGACCCTGTAGTAGTACAACAACATAGTATGGAGTTTGTAGAAGCTTGTATCAAAGCTGGAAAACAAGTTGATTATTTCCTATACCCTACTCATGAACACAATGTTTCAGGAAAAGACCGAATTCATATGTATGAAAAAATTGCAAGATACTTCGATCTTCATTTGAAGAAATAAAAAAATAAGTATAAAAAAATCCCCTT
>NZ_DJTA01000024.1:147180-160710 GCF_002440335.1 Sphingobacterium sp. UBA6320
AAGGGGATTTTTTTATACTTATAACTATTTTTAACGGGCAAGAAGTGCCTCTATCCCCAGTCGATAACTGTCTAAACCAAAACCACAGATAACCCCTACACAATTTTTAGCTAAGTAAGAATGATGCCTAAATGTTTCTCTTGTATGTACATTAGATATATGCACCTCAATGACTGCCGTGTTAATTGCTGCAATCGCATCAGCGATAGCAACCGAAGTATGCGTGTAAGCCCCCGCATTGAGTACAATTCCGTCAAATTCAAAACCAACTTCATGTAATTTATCAATAATAAATCCTTCAGTGTTACTTTGAAAATAACTAAGCTCGACAACATCATACTTACTTTTTAATGTTGAAAAATAACTTTCAAAATCTTGCGCCCCATAAATGGATTTTTCACGCACGCCTAATAAGTTGAGATTAGGTCCATTAAGGATTAATATTTTTTTCATCAGGATAATTATTACTGAGCTCACTAGCCCTACTTTTTTTTCTTAAATTACGTTCATTTATGATGATAACATTATTTGAAATATGCCCAAATTCATTGAACAGAGATGCAGTTATCAACAATAGAGTGCTGATTAAAAATCGCTATATAAAGATCTTAAACTCGAACGAAGACCAATACTAAACACACCAGATTTATGTGTTAGCGGCGTATCATATTCAATCTTTTGATAGCGTTGTGAATATCCGATCTCAAACCTAAGATTATATTTAGGATTCAAGACATAAGCTGCTTTTGCATCTGCATATACAACTTGGCTTTTTATCCCCTGCCCGATATGGTTACCATATCGATTAGGAAAAGTTCGGTAGGATTGAAAAATATCTCCCCCCATATTCGTACCATCTTCAGGATCTAGACCCTTTTGATTATAATTGAGCTGTGCTGAAAAATCAAATCTCTTCCAAGCATAATTAGCAATACCAAGGATCTCTCTAAAATTAGCACCTAAAGGATGAGCAAGAGGTTCAGCATTATTACTATAGTTCGAACCAGAATCAAAATGGGCATACGTATAGGGTCTAGCTGTATTATACTCGACTAAAAAGTTCAAATTTTTAACATCGAATATGTCAAAACCTCTTACACCAAATTGAGCACCCCACTTATTATGTACATATCCCTTTCCCGCAAAAAATTCTTTAGCCGTAAATTCACCTAACAGGAACTGTCCATAGGCTGTCACATTTTTTAGTACTTTATATTTTGAATTCAATCCTAGAAACATTTTGTCTGGAGAACTCGAATTATTGGATTCAACAGGACGTAAAAACATCACCGGATTTATATAAGTGAAATCAAACCCTCTTTTGCCTGCGGCATCTTGATTAGCCCATGTAATCGCTTGAAAGAAACCAATAGAAAATCTATTTGTAGCGTTGTAATCTATATATTGAAATACACCCCACTTCTTTCCATCTCCGTAGCGATCAGTAGCACCAAATTGATCTGACCTTTTATTGGTTGGATCATTCATATACGCCCACACTGAAGTATACTGAACATGACCAATGGTACCTGTAAATTTTAAATGTGTATAATTTGAGGAGAAATCAGACAATAAAAGAGAACGATATCCATCACCAATAAAATTCTTATCATAAGCTACAGTTGCTTGAAAATACTTACTAAAATCATAAGTCAAACTAGCTGTTGCATTCATCCAGTCCTTTTCATTACCAGAACCAAATTTCGTCGTACCCTGTCCAGTTACTACTCTTTTCTCATCAATATAATCACTCAGATATTGAGGAAATACGGCTTGATTTTCAGTAGCACTGGTATAAAATGTAAATTTTTCACCCAATGTTACGCCTGCTTGAAAACCTCTAGAGTTCATCCAAGTACGACGCTTATCTCCCATCATATCTTTTCCAATAGTCAAATCAGGTAAAAAATCGGCATAAAAAGTATAGTCTTCTTTTGAAACTTCAATTAGGTGTTCGTTAAACAACTTGCGCATAAACCAATTATCAGAAGCTACAGGTTGATTTGATTGAATAGAATCAAACTTGACCAATAATTCATCCTTAAAAAGAAATGGTTTTGATGATGTATGTAAGCGTGTTTGCGGCGAATACAAAACATCATTCATTTTTTGTGACAACTGGTAAGAATAAGGCTGATTTTTAATTTGTGCGCGGACTTCATTTTGACCTAGCATAGCGGTAGAAAATAACCCTGCTAATGCTATAAATTTTAATGAAACTTTTTCTTTCATGAGATTTTTTTAAACAACTATATGGAACAGCAAAATCTATTCCTAAAAACAAAATAACACTTTTTTTTGCACTTAAAAGGTTTAACGGCAATAAAAAAAATATGCTAAAACGTATTTGCTTTCTGTTTTAACCTTTTTTTATTACCTTGCATTTGATAAAAACCAGTATGATAATATATAAACTTTTTGATATTAAACAATGAAACGCAGGACATTCATTCAAAATTCAGCCGTATTGGGAGCTGGCTTATTTGCGAGCAGGGCATCTTTTGCTTCGATGCAGACTTCATTCCCGACGGTGCGTATTCCAGCAGATAAACGTCTTTTCTCCAGTAAAGCAATTGAAAATGCTATTGTAACATTTGGTAAAGCTACAAACAATAAAGAATTAGCTTGGCTTTTTGGCAACTGTCTTCCCAATACCCTAGACACGACTGTATTTCCATATGTTGAAAATAACCGTAATTACACCTATGTAATCACTGGAGATATTGATGCCATGTGGCTACGAGACAGTAGTGCTCAAGTATGGCCGTACTTAGCTTTTATGAAAGATGATAAAAATCTAAAAAATCTAATTTCAGGTTTAATTCACAAACAAAGTAAATGTATCAATATAGATCCATATGCTAATGCATTCTATAATGACCCAACAAAAAAAGGCGAATGGTTCAGTGATCACACAGACATGAAACCTGGAATTCACGAACGTAAATGGGAAATCGATTCCCTTTGTTATCCGATAAGACTCGCCTATCATTACTGGAAAGAAACAAACGATGCAACTCCTTTCAATGAAGAATGGGAATTAGCACAGGAGAAGATCTACAAAACATTTGTCGAGCAACAACGTAAAGAGAACTTAGGTCCATATAAATTTATGCGAACTACTCCGCGTGGATCAGATACGCTACAAGTTGATGGATACGGATACCCCGTTAAACCTGTCGGCTTAATTTGTTCTAGTTTCAGACCTTCAGATGATTCAACTATTTTTTCTTTCTTAATACCTTCTAACCTATTTGCAATAGTTAGTTTAAGACAGTCAGCAGAAATCTTAAGAAAAGTCAAAAATAACAACAACTTAGCGGCCAAAATGGAAGCTCTTGCTAATGAGGTAGAGTCTGCTGTTCAAAAACATGGAATAGTAGATCACCCACAGTTTGGAAAAGTTTATGCTTTTGAAGTTGACGGTTTCGGTTCATTCTTAATGATGGATGACGCCAATGTGCCAAGTCTACTTTCATTACCTTACTTAGATGCTGTAAAAGTCGAAGACCCGATCTATCAACGTACACGTCAATATATATTGTCAGAAAATAATCCATTTTTCTTCAAAGGCACAGCAGGAGAAGGAATTGGAGGACCACATATTGGTCGCGACTTCATTTGGCCAATGTCCATTATGATGCGTGCTTTTACATCCAATAATGATAAAGAAGTGGTAGAATGCGTAAAAATGTTAATTTCCACACATGGAGATACCGGTTTTATGCACGAATCATTTCACAAAGACGATCCTAAAAACTTCACGCGTAAATGGTTCGCTTGGCAGAACACTTTATTTGGAGAATTATTATGGAAAATTTATAAAGAAAAACCATCTTTGCTTAAACAAATATAGTTTTACCCTATCGTATTAAAAGTGCTGTAAGGTAACACTTATAGCACTTTTTTATGGAGCAAGAAAAAAAACAAATTGGTCCGATAGGGATTTTTGATTCTGGATACGGAGGTTTATCCGTATTTAAGGAGATCAAAAAAAAATTGCCTCAATATGATTATATCTACTTAGGCGACAATGCTCGTATTCCTTACGGCACCCGTTCATTCGAAACGGTTTATGAATTTACTAAACAATGTGTATTTAAATTATTTGATTTAGGATGCAATTTGGTCATTTTGGCCTGTAATACCGCCTCAGCAAAAGCATTGCGCTCTATCCAGCAAAATGATCTTCCTCCCGGAAAGAAAGTTTTAGGAGTGATACGCCCTACCACAGAAATTGTAAAACAATTTACAAAAACCAACAACGTAGGCATTTTAGCAACAACCGGCACAGTGAAATCCGAATCTTATAAAATTGAAATCAATAAATTCTATCCCGAAATTGAAGTTTTTCAACATGACTGTCCTTTTTGGGTTCCTTTAGTTGAAAATAATGAAATTGAGACAGACGGCGCGAAATACTTCGTAGAAAAGGATATCCATCAATTATTAAAACAATCATCAGATATCGATACGATCGTTCTGGCATGTACACACTATCCTTTATTATTACCTGTAATCAAACAATTTGTACCCGATCATATCAACATCATTTCTCAAGGACCGCTCGTCGCAAATAGCTTGAAAAGATATTTAGACGTACACCATGATATCGAACTCAAAAGTTCTAAAAATGGAACTATGCAATTTTATACAACTGATGATCCACTCGATTTTGAATCAAAAGCAGAGATATTTTTCGGTCAAAAGATAAATGCCAAACACATCAAAGTTACATAACCAAGACTCGTCTGAAGGAAACGATTCTTGGTTATGTGACCAATATTTAAATCCAACTAGTCTGTCAATACCACTTTTTTAGCATAACTATCATTATGCACTGCAGCAACAGCTCTTCCTGACGGATCGTTTAAGTTTTGAAATGAAGCATCCCATAATAAAGCCTCTGGTGTACTACAAGCAACCGATTTAACCGAAGGTACTGTTCTCGCAGCCGCTTCAGAAGGAAAATGAGATTCAAATATTGTACGATATAAAAATTCTTCTTTATTCTTAGGCGTATTAATCGGAAACCTATCCGCAGCTTCAGCAAATACTGCATCACTGACTTTAGCCTCTGCCTGTTCTTTTAAAGTATCGATCCAACTATATCCTACTCCATCAGAAAATTGTTCTTTTTGGCGCCACGCAATACTTTCCGGAAGATAATCTTCAAATGCTTTGCGCAAAACCCACTTTTCCACACGGCCATCTTTAATCATCTTATCCTTAGGGTTGATCGTCATCGCCACATCCATAAACTCTTTATCCAAGAATGGAACACGTCCTTCTACTCCCCAAGCAGCTAAAGACTTATTAGCGCGTAAACAATCATACAGGTATAGTTTTTTCAATTTACGGACCGTTTCTTCATGAAATTCCTTTGCATCCGGTGCTTTATGAAAATACAAGTATCCTCCAAATAACTCGTCAGACCCCTCTCCTGAAAGGACCATTTTGATACCCATAGATTTAATGACACGCGATAATAAATACATCGGAGTCGAAGCCCGTATAGTAGTCACATCGTAGGTTTCCAGATGATAGATTACATCACGAATGGCATCAAGCCCCTCTTGAATAGTAAAATTGATCTCATGGTGTATAGTACCGATATGATCCGCTGCTTTTTGTGCAGCAATTAAATCTGGAGCTCCTTTCAAACCCACTGCAAAAGAATGTAACTGTGGATACCAAGCCTCTTCTTCGTCGCCTGATTCGATACGCTTTGAAGCAAACTTCTTCGTAACAGCAGCAATAACAGAAGAGTCTAAGCCTCCAGATAATAATACACCGTAAGGCACATCGGACATCAACTGACGATGTACAGCAGCCTCTAAAGCATCACGTAAGCGAACGATATCAGTTTCAGCATCTTTAACCGCTTCGTAAGACTCCCATTGTCTAGAATACCATCTTTTAGGTTCTTTACTTTCAACGCTATAAATATAGTGTCCCGGAGGAAATTGATCCATGGTATTGCAAAATCCTTCCAAAGATTTCAATTCTGATGAAACAAAAAACTGTCCATTCGGATCAGTCCCGTAATATAAAGGTATGATCCCCATATGATCACGGGCAACAAAAAATGAATCATTTCGTGCATCATATAAAGCGAAACCAAAAATCCCATTTAGCTCTTCTATAAATTGAGGACCTTTTTCTAAATATAAAGCAAGTACAACTTCAGAGTCAGATTGTGTAGTAAAAGCATAATTAGGTAAACTATCACGAAGTTCTTGATGATTATAGATCTCACCATTAACAGCCAATACCACTTGCCCATCAGGACTATATAAAGGTTGACTACCAGATTTTGGATCTACTATCGCTAATCGCTCATGAGCTAAGATGGCATGATCAGAACTATAAATACCCGACCAATCCGGTCCACGATGACGTATACGCTTCGACATTTCTAATACTTGAGGTCTGATTATTTCTACAGATTCCTTTAAATCAAATGCTCCTATGATACCACACATATTATAATTATTTTATTGTTTCTATCTACTACTTGAATTATTGATACAAAGTAAAACAAATAATAATGAAATTCATAATATTTTTAAAAATTTATTGAAAATTTAACATAAATATATTTATTTCTTTGTCAATTACATATTAAAATAAAGAAATCGCTGTGCATATGAAAAATTTACATTATGGTTATAATATGATACCCTTACATTTTCTTGAAATAAATAGTTCCATATTTACTTTTCTATAGTGTTTTTGCATAAATTCATATTAAGAAAATTTACAGTAAATAGATAATTATGAATGCTTTACTTCATCATTACCAAAACTTGGCAGTTAATCAAAGTGACCTAGATAAAATTATGCTTGTGCACGAACTCGTTCATTTTTCTAAAAATGACTTTTTACTCCGGAAAGATGAAAAAGCTCACGAATATTATATCTTGGAAAGCGGACTGGTGCGTTCTTTCGTTCACGATTTCCAAGGAAATGAAATTACAACCGATTTTTTTGGAAACTATGATATTGTCATTGAAGTAACGTCGCTTTTTCTCCAATTTCCTTCTCCAGAAAATCTTCAATGCTTAACAGACTGTACAGCATGGAAAATTGATTTCAATACATTTCAAACCTTATATCATACCATTCCAGCATTTAATGAATGGGGACGCTCCTGGATGACCTATGCCCTGCATAGCAATAAAAAACGCTTTATTGATATGGTTTCACTCTCCGCCACCCAACGTTATCTAAATCTTATCAAACACAAACCACAAATAATCAAACAAGCAGCTTTAAAGTATATTGCCTCTTATCTTGGTATTACAGACACTTCTTTAAGTCGAATACGAAAAGAACAATAAATGTTTAGATCCTCCTGAAGATTACTTGTCATATGCGAAGTAAATTGGTCAGAATTTACCTTATTTTTAACATAAAAATGATAGCAACTTTTATTACTGAACGATAATATTAATATTTAATCCGATCTATAATTCGCCCTGATTTGAGCAATAAACATAGAGGGTGATATGAGCAAAATAAATTAATTCGTATTTATTACTGACATTCCGTTGTCAATACTACACCTAACTTTGATTAAACATAAATTAAAAAAAGAAAATTATGGCTATTTTACACGCTTATTTAAACTTTAATGGCAATTGCGAAGAGGCATTCGAATTTTATCAATCTGTTTTCAACACCCCATCTTTAGGTGTATATCGGTTCAAAGATATGCCTGCGGACCCCAACTGCCCATTACCTCCTGAAGCCGCAGACAAAGTGATGCATACGGCGATTAAGATCAATGATTCGGTGATGTTAATGGGCTCTGACTGCATAGAAAGCTTTGGACACAAAGCTACTGCAGGTACAACTACTTATTTAATGTTAGATACCCAAACTGCTGAAGAAGCAAAAGATTTATATAACAACCTTACAGTGGCGGCTCAAAATATTGAAATGCCTCTTGGAGAACAATTTTGGGCTGAACTGTACTCATCTTTTCAAGACAAGTATGGTATTTCATGGATGATCCACTTTGAAGGCAATAAAAAAATGCAGTAATGATAACATGCAAATCTTTAACAATAAGACTTATTGATACTAAATTTCAGAAGGATTAATATTTGAGATTTATAAATTACTATATTTTTCAAGAGATCAGGATAGATCAACCTGATCTCTATTATTATTGACAAACAGTGAAAAATATAACCATAATTGTCATTACGAATTGAAAAATAAATTATTTTTCAATTGCTTGTGTAGCCTTCTCTAATATTTCAAAAGCCACTTCAGCCATTTTATTTCCCTTATGATCCAATAAAGGATTTATTTCTACCACTTCAAAGCAGACAACTTTTTTCAAACTTAATATCTCTTCCAGTAGTTCAATAATCTCTGCTGGATAAAATCCTTTAGGAACAGGAGTACCCGTACCATCTGAGATGAGCTCGCTATCCATACTATCCACATCAAAAGAAACATAGATCAGATCACAATCCCCAAGCTTTTTTATGACTTCATGTACACAGGTTTTAACAGACAATCTACGTACCTCTTCTACAATATAATTTTTAATTTCTAAATCATTAATTAAAATATCTTCAGCAGGTTCTGTATCCCGCACACCAAAATAAATGAGGTCCCTTGCTTTGATCTTTCCAGTGATGTCACCTAAAGTCTTTAACTTTTGCCAATAGTCCTTTGTTTCCTCATCAATTTTATTAATAGCACACAATAAATTATCTTCTGCCAATGTAGCCGCTAAAGGCATGCCGTGGAGATTTCCAGATGGCGTCGTATAAGGGGAATGAATATCAGCATGTGCATCGATCCAAATTACACCTAGATTCTTTTCAGGAAATGTAGATTTTATTCCTGAAATCGTCCCAATCGCTGAAGAATGATCGCCCGAAAATACTAGAGGAAAAAGATCGGCCTTCAATGTTTTCTCTACAGCTGAGGCAACTTCACCACATTGTGCCAAAACCTCTTTGATCCGTTTAGCAAACGGCGGCAGAGCCGGATCGTAAACGACATCATTTCGCGTCTTTAAATCAATAAATGGGTAATGGTGAAAATATTGACTTCCCTTATTTATAGCAGCAATTTCGATAGCATCTATCCCCAGATCAGATCCTCTAGTCCCCGCTCCAATATCTGATCTGTTCTTGATTATTTTTATAGATCTTTTCATATATCACATGTATATTCATTTATATTTCTGTATCAATTGCCTATAGGACTATAGTTGCGTTCAGAAGCCTTTCATCAAAAACAACCTCTAATAGATATTTAATCATAATCGTTGATATAAAGATAATTAATTTACAGCAATATATGGTTCAGAATATAGTAAGCCCATGAAAATAAAACAGGCTTAGAAATCACTTTCTAAGCCTGTTTTTAAGATGAAAATTTTTGAGATTAAAACTTAATCGTATTCAGATTTTTATCAACTAAAAATCCTTGAATAGCTTTCAATGTATATTTAACATCTCGCTTCGCTCGTAATTTCAACACAAATAAATCTTCATTTCCATAGAGAGCCTTCTGATCTCCAACATGTACAAAAGTGGGATATAATACTTTTTCACCACTCGTATGCAAGCGATCATTTGTTAGATTATCCATATCTTTAACGGCTAATGCCTGAACAGAAACAAATTCATAATCTTGTGATAGATAAAGTAATCCAAAACTAATGGCATTCACAGATTTAAGATCTTTACCTTTGACCATAATTTCGATGATCTCCCCTTTCTTATAATTTTGTTTTGCAGTTGATAAGCTAATTTGACCTGCCACTTTATCAACCTGAGCTTCTTTGATACCACCATCTAACTGAGTAGCAACAACAGAAATATCATAAGCATCTATTAAATCATTTTTATTAATATCGCCATTACTCACATAGCCTTCAAAATCAGCATCTCCTCTTTTTAGTCCGGTATAGTTTGTATAGGATGTCAGATCATTTCGATCAATCAAACGATCATTATTGATATCTCCTGGAAGATAACTTTCAGTACCAGGTACTTTAAAGATATAAAGTTCTCGACCTGAGCCAAAACCACCTACACCTTCTGTAATTGCTAATTTTACAAATCGAGCAGTAGGTTGACCAGCAAAATTGAAAGTTTTTACTTCATCATTATTTGCCCAATTAAAAACTCCCGATTCAGTCCAATTCTCCTTATCTGTACTATAATAAACTTTACCTTTCAATACAATCCCATTGCCGCGTCCTGTACGAGGTAAATATTGAAACTTATCCAATTGATTCACTGATTTCAAATCTAAGATCATATCAAATGGTATGGCTTTTTTACCCCAAGCAGTGTGCCACATATTTCCTTCGTCAAAATCTAACAACTTATCAATACCAGAACCATCCTGATTTTCAGCTGTAGTTTCCCCTTTAATATCGCGAATAGCAAACTCCAATGGATTTGCCTTCGTCTTAGCCTGAATTTCCGTCCAATCAGAGAAACCTTGTTTATTAACCGATCTCAATTTAAAAGTATATGTCGTTTCTGGGGCCAACCCCTCAAACAGCAGTGCATTATCTTTTATTGTCGAATAAAGCATATTATTAAATTCGATCTCATAATAGTCGGCATGGTCTACACTACCCCATGTAGGAGTCAATGAATATGCTGCTCTATGATCTTCAGTAACAAGTGCATGTTGAGGTGCGGTTAATAATCCTTGCGAAATTCGGAAGCGATTAACAGGCTCAAATTTGAAACCATCTAATAATAGATTGACCTCATTTTTAGTAATATCAGTACTGGCTAATTTAATATGTAAAACTGGATTTTTTACTATGATTTGTTTTTCGAACTCACTGCCCGTGGTGGCAAACTTATTCATATTAGGGGCAGCATCATAAAAATAAACATTTTCTTGGTTAATGAATTCGTTCATAGATTTCACTTCCACCAATTTAATTTTAGTTTTACCGATTGTAGCCTTTAACTTTTTAGGTATCTCTGTAACATTGATTCTAAATTCAGTTTGTTTATTTTTCACAAACCCTTCAAAATCACCAGTCGTGCGATTTACAGTTACTGAAAGCTTATCCTGCTCACCTAAAAGAGATTCAATTAATGTCGAAGCTCCCTTTCCCGATTTATATGCTTCTGAAATACCATCATCATCATACTCCGTAAATGAGCTTTTCCCTTTTGGATAGATTTCATAAATGCGAAGAGATTTATTAATTTCATGAACGTTATTATTTGGGTTTGCCATTGGAATAATAGAACCATTTTTAACGAATAGAGGTAATTTCCAAATCGGAGAATCAAAATTATTAAGAATGACATTTCCTTCAAATTTATCTCCGCTAAAGTAATCAATCCAACTTCCTTCAGGTAAATAAATACCGTTACGGATATCATTCCCTTTATCATCAGATTTTGTAGCTTGATAGATTGGGGCCACTAGAAACGATGGACCATATAAATATTGGTACTGCGTGGCTGTCCCCTGTGTATAAGCATTTGGATAGCTTAGGAATAATGCTCTGATCATTGGCAATCCATCTACTGCTTCCTTAGCTATACTATACGTATAAGGAAGCAATTCTGATTTCAATTTCAGGTAGTTTCGATTGATTGAGGTTACTGGCTCCCCCAATGCGTGTGGATACTTTTCGTTAGAACCCCACCCATCCATATTCAATTCCATTGGAGTAAAAGTTTTCCACTGAAAGTCGCGAATATTGACCGCATTATTTTTACCTCCAAATATGCCATCCATATCTGAGGTAATATTTGGCTGCCCTGATAGTCCAGATCCCAGATAAGTGGGAATATGAAATCGAATATATTCCCAAACACCGCCTGTTTGATCTCCAGACCAAATACCAGCATAACGTTGAGTACCTGCCCAACCATCTAATGAAATAGTAAACGGCCTAGCTTCATTTCCGTAATAAGGAATGATATGACCGACATCTGCCACTCCATTCAATCCAAAGGAATAACCAGCTCCTACCCATGCCACATCAGTTTTAAGTACACGAACTCCCGCATCTCTTACTTCTTTAACAATATCACGCTGCAGCAAAGCACTAATTTCAGATTTTGGGTGCAGATCAGATTGTGTCCATAATCCAATTTCGACACCATTTTTACGAGCATAATCTCCTAAACTTTTTAAATTGGCAATATTACCATCTAATGTTTCTGTTTGTCCATAACCTGCTCCATAGCCATCATTAGGCAATAACCAACCGAATGGCATATCATGCTTCTTATAACGGTCAATAACAGCACGAGCCGAAAATTGATAATTATTCAATTCACCATTTAATGACTCCTTGATACCACCATTATCTTTTTGCCCCTCCTTATAGCGCTTTCCATTCTCAAATAGAATCCCCTTTTCATCTTCTTTCCAATAATCACGATTATAGGCATTCAGGTGCCCTTGATAAAAGCCAAATTTTGGAAGTAAAATTGGATTTCCGGTTAATTGATAAAAATCATTCAGTAAAGAAACTACCCCATCATTGATCATAAAGAAAACATCTAAATAATCGATATCATGTGTCAAATGAACATGTCCTTTTTCTTTTGATCCGAAATCATATTTTCCTGGTTTAAAAGTGTGCCACATAAAACCATACCCTTTTGACGACCAGTAATAAGGTGTAGGTGAAGCCACTCCTCCATCGGTCCAGCTATTTTGATTTTCAATGGAAATAACTTTTCCTTTGTGAGAAAAACGACCATTCTGAACGCCTCCACCATAAAAATATTCATCGGATTTCTCCTGAAGGCTTAAGGTAACTTTATTTTTTTCAAAGATAATAGGCTTCGTAAAAACAACCGCTTCACCTTTATTTTTCTCATTGATCACTTTCAACAAATTTGTGGTTTTATCAATCAGGATAGTAATCTCTCCTGTAGCAATTATTATTTGATTGTTGCTATCGCTAAGATTTAATTGTTGAATGGATTTTTTTGGGTTTGACACCAATATTTCAGCCGCAGGTTTAGCTTCAGGATTTCGAATGATCCCTCCTCCATTATCCTGAAATAATCGAAAAATATGATTACCATAAAAATCGAATGTCAATCGCTGATTATTAGAAAATAAAACCTCTACAGTCGTAGCATTTATTTTTTTTGCACTGACAATAGTTAACATTGGGTTAGTTTGCTGCTGAATCGGCATTGTTTTAAAATGAGCCTCTGTCGGAGCAACACTTACCATTAAAGGAAATGCCAAAGCGAACATCACCTTTCTGTGTTTTTTATACATTATATTACAATTTTGTGTTTTCTAATTTTATTTATAGCTGTTTAGACGTTAAATAATAGATGTTTTAAAATTGTATTTTAGGTATGTAAATGTAGGAAACAGATTTGAAAATAATAGATTGTATCTATTAAAATACAAATTCTTTATCCAAACAGGAGCTATACCTAGTTCTTTTATTAATGTTAATTACGTTGTTTTACTCCACTTTGTGATCTTATTACTATTATTTTGCTGGAGTTATATTGATTGTAGTGTCCTAGAATAGGT
>NZ_DJTA01000002.1:0-51118 GCF_002440335.1 Sphingobacterium sp. UBA6320
CTTCACTTCCTAATGTTTTCCGGAAATAGTTTACCGCGATACGGTAAAGGGCTAGAAATGTGACCGATAATTTATCTGGATGCCGCCTGATGATCATGCTGGGTCGGATATGGATTACCTTTTGCTATGGATCACATTGCTAATTGGTCTGGGGCCATCTGTGTGCGGACACGCCCGTCACCTTGTCCAGATATTAGATCATCTCACGAATACTGCGTTACTATGTTACCTAGTTACTTCTTTACTGAGACACTTTGTTAGCTTCGTCACTAAATCACTACGTTACTCGATCCCTCCGTTACTTTACCATATATACCAGATCTTAAAGACAAATCCTGACCAACTAGATACCAACTTCACTATTAAATGGGGAATACACCAGACATTACTTAGGGTTTATAGGGGGTTAGTAGGGGTATACCCCTACTAACCCCCTATAAACCCCCTCTTATCCCCCTACTATACCAGTATTAAATACGAAGTTGGTCAGAATTTGATATGTAGTTGGTAGCAATCAGATATCCATTTCACATCACTACTCTCCCTTAGATAAAATACTTGCATGTTAACACGTCTACTTAAAGTATAAGATTTATCATACATTTTATTAAACCCTTTTCCTTTTAGCAGACTAAAAATTTATCCTCTCCGACTTTCATTAAAAAAAAGCAGCATAATTGCCCTAATCCAGTTCTAATGATACCTTAAATGAATACTCGATCTATATCACATAAAACTATTTGATGAGCGATCATTTTTATAAAAAATGCATAGCTATCGAAAACATTTATTTTTTTATAGTAAAAGGGAATAAAAAAGGTCATCTCTTCTGAGATGACCTGACAATCCTAATATGGATTAATTCTTTTACCGCTACTTTTTAAAAACCCAAAAGCGTTGAAGCGTATAATTGAATCCTAACGAAACAATAATCTCCACAATCACTTTTGATAGCAAAGGATGTAAATGTAATCTGTCATCCAACAGATAAATGCCAAGTGACTTTAGGAGTATACTTCCAGCAACTACGATTACAAATTTACCGAGCTGTTTTCCAAGTGGGGCCGAAGTATTATTGAAAGACCAGTAACGGTTGATTACAAAATTAACGACCGCTCCTAAAGAGCCACTAATTACATTTGAAAATGCGGGCGAAATACTGAGTACTTTATAGCAGAAAGTATAAATGCCAAAATCTGAAAGACCACCTACAAAAGCTGATAATTGCGCTCTAAAGAATTCTTTTAGTTTTGCATTCATATGTTAAACGTTTTCAGGCTCTTTCGTTTTTTTCTCTTCAGCATCTCTGATATCTCCTAAATCCAGTAATTTTTTAGTATCAATAGCATTGATAACAAAAAGAATAGCACAGATTCCCATCACTAAATAATGGATGGCACCTACGAAGAATACCTCAACCAGCAATACAAGACAAATAATAACGCGGATTTCTGTTGGTCCAACGATACCTGCATCTATTGTATATTTGTCGGTTACCTTATAGCGCAGCAAGGATAAAATCATCGCCCAACCATACAAAGCCACCAAAACAAAACCAGTTAATTCAAAATTACCTTTAGCATAGAATACATATCCCAGTCCGATCATCACCGTACTAATCCAATCCATGACAATATCTAAAGAAAATCCATACCATTTACGAGACTTATTTCTATAAAAAGCAATTCTACCATCAAGTGAATCACCGAACCACTGAATAAAAAAACCTACTATACCTAATAATAAATAATTAATATCCCAATATTGCGCTAGGATAAAACTTACCATAATCATTAAGGAACCAAACAAACCAATTGCTGTTAGTCCATCGGATGAAATCCAATTTGGAATACGCGGAACTAAATACGAAATAAATTTCTGTTCTGGATTACTCAATATATTTGTTCTCTTTCTATCTTGAAAAAGTTTTTTGTTTATTTTTTGACCACTCATCTCTCTTTGTTATTTTAACCATTTATGATCACGATACCATTGAATTGTAACTTTCAAGCCAGCATCCAAATCATAAATAGGTTTATATTGAATATTTTTTATTGATGAACTGATATCACATGCCCAACTAGCGGCTGTCAATTCATTTAATCTTTCCGGATACAATACCGGTATTGATTTGGATTTTTTATATGCTAGATCCATTGCTTGAGCCACACCTCTAACCAAGCGAAGTGGAAGGTGTAATCTATATAGGGACTTAGCAGTATATTTTTTAAAAATTGTTGCCATTTCATAACGGTCATACACTAAGCCATCGGTAATATTATAAACTTTCTTGCCGCCTTTATCTAAAAAGCATGCATTCAGAATAGCATTAACGAGATCTTTTACAAAAACAAAAGTTAATTTTTGAGGTGATTTTCCAATATAAGCATCTAAACCCGTATTTAATGTTTTAAACAACACAAAAAGATCTTTCTCTTTGGGTCCATATACTGCAGTAGGACGGATAATGGAAAGTTTATTGTCAACATATTTATCAAGCATCTTTTCAGCCAGGACTTTACTACGGCCATATGCTGTTACAGGGTGATAATCATTTTGCTCATTGATCGCAGGTGCGTCATAAGCCACTGGTCCGATCGCTGCGAGACTACTAATAAAAACAAATCGTTCAAGCGGTATATTGGATTCAAAGACTGCGTCTGCCAAGCATTCGCTATACCCAACATTTACCTCAACAAGATCTAATTCGTTCTTTGCTCTTGTCATTGCAGCTGCATGAACAATATAGGCATATTGCTCTAGCTCTAACAGTTCCAATAATGAATCCTTATTTTTAAAATCAGGATAAACAAATTGATCAACAAAAGACTTTATTTCACTGACATCACTGGTTTTCCTAACGGCTGCATGCACTTCCAAGCCTGCCTCATAGGCAGCTTGAACGAGATGATAACCGACAAAACCACTTGCGCCTGTGATTAAGATTTTTTTTCTCATAGCGCTTGCTCGTACAGACGATAGCGTTTGTACAATTCTCCATTGATTTGCTCGATAGCATGATTCATCATATAATTAGTATCAAGCATCCATGAGCATTCTGCTCCTTTAACGGTAAATCCGTCTCCAGAATTTTTAATTATGCTACCATAAAGGCAGGCTTCAATTCCTAATTTACGGTACTCATCCAGTACCCCAAGCATCAGAACACGAATCAGATTTACCTTTTTCAATCCAAATAATAATTTGAAAATCCCGGTAGGTAATAATCTTCCGCGCTTGATTTTAATTAAAATTTGGTTGATATCTGGAATACCTAAAGCAAATCCAATGACTTTACCATCCTTTTCTGCCAACAAAGCATATCTAGGATCAACAATCATTTTCATTTCTTTAGCTGCGTAATTAAATTCATCTTCCGTAAAGGGCACAAAACCTAAGTTTTTATCCCACGCCTTATTATAAATCTCTCTGATTCGCTCTGTTTCATTTTTAAAATCCTTCAAATTCATTTGACGGATCTTAATTCCGGAACGATTTAACCGCTCTTCTAGTTTTTCCAGCAGAAGAACAGATCGTTTACTTGCTTTATTTTCCATCACCAGATAAGCACGCAAATCAATTTTCTTTTGAAAACCGGCATTTGTTACCAGATCTGGATAGTAAGCAAAATTATAAGGCATCATGGCTACAGGAGGACTATCAAATCCTTCCACCAATAAACCGCAGGTATCATTGGTCGTTAAATTAATTGGACCGACGATATTCGTTCCACCTTTAGCTTTTACCCAATCTTTTGCAGCTTGAAATAAAGCATTTGCAACTTCTTGATCGTTTATGGAATCAAAAAATCCCCACTGACCTTCCTGCACTTGGTTAAAGGCATTGTGATTCACATTCCAAATTGCAGCAATACGACCGACCAATTTCTGATCTTTGTACGCTAAAAATAATTGTGTTGAGGAATGTTTGTAAAAGGGATGCTTGCCAGGAGTTAGCAAATCATACTGAGCAAGATATAGCTCTGGTACATAATAAGGATTTTCCGCATATAAAGTATGCGGAAAATCTATATATAACCGTTTCTGTTTCTTAGTTTCAACGGGGATAACCTGTATCATAATAGACACTTAGATTAATGATTCAACATCTGCTAATTTGAAGACTTTAACCATCTTCTCGATCGCTTCATCAATTTGATCGAAGCTATGTGTTGCCATTAGTGAGAAACGAATCAAAGATTCTTCCGCAGGAACAGCAGGTGAAACTACTGGATTAACAAAAACACCATCGTCTTGAAGCATTTTAGTTACCCAGAATGTCTTTTCGTTATTTCTAATAAAAATTGGTAAAATCGGGCTCTCTGTCGCACCCAAATCAAAACCACTTTCTAATAATAATTTTTTAGCGTAATTTGTATTTGCCCACAATTTTTCAATATGTTGAGGCTCTGCTTGAATGATCTCCAAAGCTTTCAATGTCGAAGCAACAGAAGCTGGAGTCATACTAGCGCTAAACATGACCGAACGTGCAGAGTGCTTCAAGTATTCAATAACATCAGCATCTCCAGAAACAAATCCGCCCAATGAAGCAAATGATTTACTGAAGGTACCCATAATCAAATCGGCGCTATCAGTTAGTCCAAAATGTGACGCTGTACCAGCTCCCTTTTCTCCGATCACACCTAAACTATGTGCATCATCGACCATTACTGTCGCATCAAACTCGTCTGCAATTTTTATTAATTCTGGTAAGTTAACGATATCCCCTTCCATACTGAAGATACCATCTGTTGCGATCAATTTGCCACTTTCTTCTGGTAATCTAGCTATTTTTGCACGCAGATCGTTCATATCGTTGTGCGCATACTTGATCACTTTAGAAAAGGACAATCTACTACCATCAATAATGGAAGCATGATCGCGTTCATCCAATAAGATATAATCGTTACGTCCCGTAAGACATGATAATGGTCCTAAATTTGATTGAAAACCCGTACTGAATAAAATAGTTGACTCTTTCCCCACATAAGCCGACAATTTCTCTTCAAGCTCCACATGAATATCTAAAGTACCATTTAAAAAACGAGATCCAGCACAACCGGTTCCATATTTTGCTAATGCATCTTGAGAAGCTTTGATAATACGTTCATCCGTCGTTAATCCTAAATAAGAATTAGAACCAAACATCAAAACACGTTTGCCATCAATTTTTACTTCGGTATCTTGTCTCGACTGAATGGGTCTAAAATAAGCATATAAGCCTTTAGCTTTTAACTCACTAACGATTTTAAATTGCGATATTCTCTCGCCTAATTTTCCTTTACTCATGCGATTAAAAGGTATTTCTTAAATTTTATAATTGTTTTTGACTGCAATGATTACCAAAATATCAGCTTCATCATCAGCACTTTCAATTCCTACTTCCAAATAGATTAATACAAAATGACTTCCTAAATACTGCGTGAAATACAATATTAAATCAAAAACGATGCAAACATACGAAAACAAAACCTGACTTTCACTTAATGTTAGTCATATTTTTCACATATAAATATCGTAAAAATAATTTTAATTTAACACTTAAATTAAAATCCAAAAAATAACAATGCTAAAAAAAACACCATTATAATATTTATATTTGCTTTTCCGTGGCTTTACATATCACAAACTTAGCTGGGTTTGTATTTGGAAATGGAATGGGAATAAATATATTAAGAAATTATGGCAATATCATCAGATATCAATATAAAAAATAAAAGGGCATCGTTTGAATACCATTTGCTTGACAGATATGTCGCTGGAATTAGACTGCTTGGCACAGAAATCAAATCAATTCGAGAAGGAAAAGCAAATATCAATGATAGTTTTTGCAATTTTTTTCATGATGGTCTTTATCTAAGAAACATGCATATCGCAGAGTATTCGCATGGATCGTTTTACAATCACGAGGCAAAGCGTGATCGTCAATTGTTATTGACAAAGAGAGAATTGAAAAAATTAAGATTAAAAGGAGAGGAAAAAGGTTTTACTATCGTTCCGCTACGTATTTTCATCAGTCCTAGAGGTTTTGCTAAAGTGGAAATAGCTTTAGCGCAAGGTAAAAAAGACTTTGATAAACGTGATACCATCAAAGACAGAGAAGGCAAAAGAGAGCTGGATCGAGCGCTAAAAAGATAGTGCCTATCCGCATATGATATAAGCTCCAGGTGTTATACCTACTCTATTTTTAAAGAGACGAACAAAATAATTGACATCATTAAATCCAACACGAAAACAAGTCTCTTTAACGCTTTTTGTTTTCCGTAACAAACTCTTTGCCTGCTGAATACGTGTCCTGATAATGTATTCTATTGGTGTAATCCCCAATTCGTTTTTAAAAAGGCGAAATAAACTAGACTTACTCATATTTGCCTGCTTTTCTAAGACTTCCACTGTAATGGATTCGGAAAGGTGGGCATGTATATAATTTCGGATATGCTCTAAAGCTGTATTATTTTTTGTCTTACCAATATCAAGAGACAGTAACGATTGCGTTTGAAGTAAACGGATAACAAGTTCACGAAAGGTAAGATCAGCTAGGGCATCTTTCAACGGATTATCACTAGTGATGGTTTGGAATAATTTATTAATCAAATCCGTCAATTCTGGAGTGTTATACAGATGAAACAAGTTTAAGTCTAATTTCCAATCCATTACTGCATTTGCTTTTGGATAGTGCTCATTAAGATGGTTAATCACTTCATCTATCTTCGCTTTACTTATTGTCAAAGCGGTACATTGTGTAGGAGCTGTAAAAGTAGCTTCTGGAAAATCGATCTGCATTTTACTGTATGCAGGCAATATCATGGTCTGACCAGGTAAATATTCAAAGGAATCTCGTTGCTGGAGGTGCATAATTTTTTTTCCATGAATCATATTGATAATCACCAGATCATCAAATTGTAAAGCAACTTTCTCAGATCTTTGATAAGTCTCAAATACGTTTAATTCTAGATTTTCTAAAGTAAACGCTCTCCTATTCTCTACCAGCGTAGAAAGTTCATGACGCGATGAAAATGGCAACGAATTTACAAGCCTGTTGTTTATCATATCCCTATCTTTTATTATAATTGGCTGGTAATCAAACTTAGACAAATTGTCTTTAAAATACAAGATAATTATGTCGAATATTGGATTATTTCATCTACAATCACCGCCTCCAACATCGATTTATGGGTTATCTGCCGCTTTGATGATGAAATTATAATGCTACCATTTGAAACCATAATGCTATAAGTAAGCAAACACTTTTGCTAAATTTGAGATACAACAATTTGTATAACATTATAAAAAACAAATATTATGGCAGCAATTCAAAGACCGTCGTTTAAAGAGCGTTATGGTAATTACATAGGTGGAAAATTTGTTCCACCAACATTAGGAAAATACTTTGACAATATCTCTCCTTTAGATGGTAAAGTATTTACACAGGTTGCACATTCTACAAAGGAAGATTTAGAATTAGCTGTTGATACAGCTTCAAAAGCATTTGAAACCTGGGGAAAAACCTCTTCGACGGAAAGAAGCATCATTTTAAATAAAATTGCAGACCGCATCGAGCAAAACTTGGAATACATTGCAGCAGTTGAAACGGTTGACAATGGAAAAGCTGTTCGCGAAACGTTAAATGCAGACATTCCATTAGCGATTGATCACTTTCGTTATTTTGCCAGTGTAATACGTGCAGAAGAGGGATCTTTAAGTGAATTGGATCAAAACACCGTTTCTTTAATTGTTCATGAGCCAATCGGTGTTATTGCGCAGATTATTCCTTGGAATTTCCCAATTTTGATGGCTGTTTGGAAATTGGCCCCTGCTTTAGCCGCAGGTAACTGTGTGGTATTAAAGCCAGCAGAGAGTACACCTGTATCTATTCTTGTCCTAATGGAATTAATCGGTGACTTGATCCCTGATGGAGTGATCAACATCGTTAATGGTTTTGGAGGAGAATTAGGTCGTGCACTTGTCACCAATCCTAAGGTTTCAAAAGCCGCATTTACTGGCTCTACTGCAACTGGCCGTATGGTGATGCAGTATGCTACGGAAAACATCATTCCTGTAACATTGGAATTAGGTGGTAAATCTCCCAATGTGTTCTTTAGTTCGGTCATGGATCATGACGACGCATTCTTAGATAAAGCAATAGAAGGTGCTGTTTTATTTGCCCTGAACCAAGGAGAGATCTGTACTTGTCCTTCTCGCTTACTGATTCAGGAGGATATCTATGATCGTTTTATAGCTAAAGTGATCGATCGTGTCAATCAAATTAAAGTTGGCGATCCTTTAGATCCAGAAACGATGATGGGTGCTCAAGCTTCAAAAATCCAAAAGGACAAAATTATGTCTTATATCAAACTGGGTAAAGAAGAGGGTGCTGAGCTGTTAACTGGTGGTGATGAAAATCATTTGGGCGAAGGTCTGGAAGAAGGGTATTATATCAAACCAACTTTATTTAAAGGCCATAACAAAATGCGTATTTTCCAAGAGGAAATATTTGGTCCTGTATTAGCTGTTACAACATTCAAAGATGAGAAAGAAGCGTTAGAAATTGCTAATGATACCATCTATGGTTTGGGAGCTGGAGTCTGGACACGTGATGCACATCAGCTGTATCAAATCCCACGTGCTATCCAAGCTGGACGTGTATGGGTCAATCAATATCATTCGTACCCTGCTGGCGCTCCTTTTGGAGGTTATAAGCAATCTGGTATCGGTCGTGAAAACCATAAAATGATGCTTGATCATTACCGTCAAACAAAAAACATGTTGATTTCATACAGTAAAGAAAAACTTGGTTTTTTTTAATCTCGAAAAATAAAATTAAAAAAATGGGGTTATTACTATAATCCCATTTTTTTTAATTCTTAATGTATCATGTGGAATAACAAAATTCAATTATCGAAAAGGATACCGTAGGTATCTGAGCCCAATTTGCAAAATTACTCCTCGCGGGTGACCAATATTAATATCAGGTCAAGCAGAAAGATGGTCACATTATTGCAGGATACAATCAAGCAAAACAGATGAGATTTTCAGCAATAACATTCGGGAACAAATTGATCCACTGTCATACTATTGGCACTTTGGTGATCGTTAAAAACACCCCCTTAAAAAGCTTTAAATAAAGCATAAAATAGAACGGATTATGGTAGAAAGATTAGCGTTAACGGAAAAAGCAAAAGCACTAATAAAGGAATTATCAAGCACTCATGGGGATTTGATGTTTTATCAGGCAGGGGGATGTTGTGAAGGTACACAACCACAATGTTTTGAAAAAGGTGGATTCTACCCCCGAATGAATGATGCGATGATCGGCCTTGCGGAAGGTTATGAATTTTGGATCGATCGCGATTTATTTGAATATTGGAAATTTTCGCATTTCACCCTGGATGTCCTCGATGGGTTTGGACCAGGTGGATTTTCATTGGAATCATCCTTAGGGAAAACATTTAAAGTTCACTATAGGCTTTTCACAGAGGAGGAATTAAAAGAATTGTCGCCTATAAAACGAATGGAATAACCAACTTGTGTTATTCCATTCGTAATTTCATGAAGATGTAATCTGATTTAATCCTCGATTTCAAGCCCCTCTAATACGGGTATTGGTTTTTTATTATCATCCAAGGCTACGAAAGAAAAAACACCTTTAACAGCCAATTCGCGACCGTCTTTATACATATCTTCTAAGAAGATTTCAACTTTTACTTTTAAACTTGTTCGCCCAACGTGTATAACCTCAGCTATTGCTTCGATCATACTACCTGCAGGGATCGCTTTTTCAAAATCAATCTTGTCTGAAGAGACGGTTACAAGTGCTTTTCTGCAGAATCTGGTTGCACACATAAATGTTACTTCATCCATAATAGCCATAGCTTTACCTCCAAACAAAGTGGAATGATGGTTTGTTGTAAACGGGAAAACAGTTATAAAATGATGTGTTCTCGACTGTTCAATTCTTTCTTGTAATGTCATTATTTATTTAATTTCTTCCTTGTTCTACGTCGACTCCAATACCTTTTAACAACATTGAAGCATTAAATATTTTACACTCTCCGATCTTGAGTTTATAATCGAACAGCATCTCGTCTTGAATCACCTGTATATCAAAATGATAATTCTTGACTATTTTTGGATATTCATCTGCTAAAGTCGACAATTGCAAATCATGTGTTGCAACCATCCCCTTACCATTCTCCATGATCAATTTTTTAATAATGGCTCTTGATCCCAAATACTTATCGACCGAATTAGTTCCTCTTAGCATCTCATCGATTAAAAAGAAACTATCAGCACGCTGCGCTACTGTTTCTAAGATAAATTTCATACGATCCAGTTCTGCTTTAAATGTCGAAGTACTCTCATTCAAATTGTCTTTTATTCGCATATAGGATATCAAATGAAAGATCGGAAGTTTAAAAGAAGTAGCGGGTACTACTGCACCGGCATAAGCTAAGACCGCATTGATACCGACAGTGCGCAAAAATGTACTCTTTCCTGCCATATTTGAACCCGTAACCAATGCGATCTGATGATCAACATTGGTATATGTATTTGCAATGGCTTTATCAGCAGAAATCAGAGGATGAGCCAAATCAACAGCTTCTACAGGTGAATCCATTTGTTCTAATAATATTGGGACTGTCCAGTCAGGATGGTTACGGTTCCAGGTACCTAGACTTACCAGTGCTTCTACTTCAGCAAGCGTATCAAATGATTCCAATATATTAACGTGGTACTTTGCTTTCCAATCTACGATAGCCAATACCTGCTTAAAATCCCATAAGAATATCATGTTCAAGATTGTTCCGACCATCATATTATTTCGAGCATCCAAGTTACTGATCAGTTTACCCAGTTTTTTAAAGGCATGAGAAACTGAGTCTGATGACCCCTGTATGTTTAGTTGTTTCTGTAATTCTTGATTACGAGTTGCCTTCCAAGTTCGATTCTCAACTAGCTCCATACTTGCGGCATACGAATCCAGTAGATTGCCAACTTTATCGATTCGACTAGAGAAGAAAGAAACTTTTCCCCCATTGGCCATAGACCAAAAAACATGTCCCAATCCTATTACCACTGGTATGTATGCTGCAGCGGGAATAATAACCGCAAGAATAACAGCACCGATAAATAAAAACGGGGCTAGCTTCACGTATAAGCGCATAAATGAATGACCGAATGAGAAATCTGCAGACTGAAAGTATGTGGCTAGAAAAGATTTAACATCTAATTTTTGGTTCAAATTTGACAACAATTTTGCTTGAAAATCTTGGCTCCATGTGATATCAGTTGCAATTTCAGCCGCAGCTTCCTGTCTTTTTACAATTTCATCTCTTTTTGCATCAGTAAGTAACCATTGTCCTAAAACGGATAAACCCATTTTTGTGGTTGAACGATTTAACAATTCAAATAGAGAG
The DNA here is from genome assembly GCF_002440335.1 of Sphingobacterium sp. UBA6320. NCBI lineage: Bacteria > Pseudomonadati > Bacteroidota > Sphingobacteriia > Sphingobacteriales > Sphingobacteriaceae > Sphingobacterium > Sphingobacterium sp. UBA6320. The sequence continues at coordinate 11,417 of NZ_DJTA01000002.1, forward strand.
TGGCTTCCAACAATATCCAGATCTGCACTATAGGGATGCTTATTATCTTCTAAATGTGCCCCATTATCATACATATTAACGCCTTTATTTTCGACATCAATTTCATTTAGGTTCACAGCCAGCAATGCTTTCTGATACACAGTAATTTTCTCTAATTTACTTTGCCTACTTACCAGGAAAGCAAAAAGAAATATCAGTGCAAAAAATAAAATCAGAACGAGCAGTAGATTTTCTAATTGAAATGAATAAAATAAAGCAGCACCGCCAAAGATGATCACACCGAGACGGAAGAAACTATTTTGGTTAATTGCTCGGTCCAGTTTCTTTACTTCTTGCTCGATCTGTACCTTATTACTAAGGTATATGTCCATAATTTTATTTTTCATTGGAGAATATTTTTTTACCATAATGAGTCTAGCATGTGCATCTTAACTGCTGTTTATGAGCGGTATGCTCATGCTGGCTTCATCAAAATTTAATTATTTATGAGTGTATGATTTCAAGTAAAACCTGTTGTACTAGCACTCGTATTTTGTATTCATGATCTATTTTTTTGAAAACACACATGCTTCATTTCGTCATTAAAGGTCATGAGCTTAGTTTGCTTCTAAAATTCACTCTTGAACTCAAACTAACAGTTGATATAAGCCTTTAATCCTGTTATTTTATTGATTTAAATAACTAAAAAAGCTTGGTTTTTACCAAGCTTGATCCCCCACCAAAGGAACAAATCTAAAGGTATCGAGCTCGATTCGATCAAAATCATTTTCTCCAGCTCGAATGATGGTTACCATTTTTTGTTCTTTTTCATCACCAACTGGTATTACGAATATACCACCGATTTTTAATTGTTTGAGCATAATCTCCGGCACAAAGGGAGCGCCTGCAGTCACAATTATTTTATCATATGGTGCATGTTGCTCAATTCCTTTGGAACCATCTCCACAGAAGAAATGAGGTTTATATCCCATATACGGTAAAACCTGTATCGTTCTCTGGTATAAATTTTCTTGTCTTTCTATGGTGTAAACATTTGCCCCCAGCTCCATTAAGATACAGGTCTGATATCCAGACCCCGTTCCAATTTCCAGCACTTTATCTCCCTTTTTTACATGGAGCAATTCCGATTGATAAGCAACAGTATAGGGCTGTGAGATGGTTTGCCTGTCTCCTATAGGAAAAGCGATATCTTTATACGCCTGATTCCAAAATGTCTCATCAAAGAAAAAATGACGAGGTACTTTAGCGATAGCATTCAATACATTTTGGTCAGTAATACCTCTTGTCTTCAGTAGCTGCACCAATTGCTTACGAGCACCTTTTTCCCTATAATTATCTACAAATTTATACGCCATTATGACTCAAAAATACTATTGTTATTTAATAATTACCACTATAAGAACATTTTCACAACTAATCAATTAACTGGCAAGCTCTTTCATTTGAAATTAATAATTTTTGGCTAATTTCACTTAACAAGCCAATGATTTAATAAGGATCTACATCGATCACGATACGCGTCCCGCTATTTGATTTATCTGCAATAAAATCATTTTTCACATGCTTGATTAAGTCTTTTACTTTAACAATACTGATATTATTTCTTTCGATTTTAAGCGTTATGGTTTGGATAAAATAATTCCGGACTCTTCCTACCAATGGCGTTTCAGGACCTAAAACTCTAGCGCCTAGCTGCTGTCTTAGCGCTGATCCAAATTTCTTAGCTCCATCATAACATTTTTGGATATCCATATGCTTAATATCAATACGAATCACCCGATAAAAAGGAGGATAAGCAAAGTTTTTACGTTCTTTTATCTCAGTATCAAACATTCCTTGATAATCATGTGCAACTACCTGCTCCAAAACACGATGTTTTGGCGTATAGGTCTGAATGATGACCTGTCCACCGGCTTCTCTTCTTCCAGCGCGACCTGCGACTTGCAAAAAGAGTGAGAAAGCTCGTTCATAAGCACGAAAGTCAGGGAAATTAATCATCGTATCGGCATTGATAATACCAATTAAGCTTACACGACCAAAATCCAATCCTTTGGCGACCATTTGCGTACCGATCAGAATATCAAATTCATGTTCATCAAAGGCACCTATGATCTTATCAAAACCATTTTTCCCCTTTGTCGAGTCCAAATCCAGACGGCCAATGCGCGCATTGGGCATGAGCAATTCTAACTCCTCCTCTACCCGCTCCGTTCCAAAACCTTTACTTTCTATATGAGGCATACCACATGCTGGACATATTTTGATTGGTGGTTCCACGTGACCACAATAATGGCAATGCATCATATTTGAACTCTTATGATAGGTCATACTAACATCACAGTTCACACATTTAGCGACAAAACCACAGGTATTGCATTGGATAATAGTGGTATGACCACGTCGGTTTTGAAACAATATAACCTGTTCTTTTCTTTCTAGAGCCCCTTCTATCGCTTTCAGTAAATTACCGGAGAAATATGAAAACATATTTTCTTTTCTTCCTTCTTGTGGTATATCGACAATATGGATATCAGGAAGTTGTGCATTACCATACCTTTCTAATAGCTGTACAAAACCATATTTATTTGATTTTGCATTATAAAAGCTTTCGATGGAAGGCGTTGCTGAACCCAATAAAACTTTCGTTTGGTGAATATAACCTAGGTAGATAGCGGTATCGCGCGCATGATACCTTGGTGCTGGATCATATTGTTTGTATGAACTTTCGTGTTCCTCATCGACTAATATAATTCCTAAATCTTGAAACGGTAAAAAGACCGAGGAACGTGCACCTACAATAATCTGAAACTCATTTTTCATTACTTTATGCCACACCTCTGCACGTTCATTATCATTAAATTTGGAATGATAGACTCCCAGTTTATCTCCAAAATGCAATTTTAAGCGCGCGGTTATTTGAGCTGTTAAAGCAATTTCAGGTAAGAGATATAGTGCAGACTTTCCAGCAGCTATTGCTTGCTCAATTAATCGAATATATAGCTGGGTTTTTCCAGATGCAGTCACCCCATGCAATAAAGTAACGTCTTTAGTTTCAAAGCAATCTTGAATTTGGTTATAAGCACGTTGTTGATCCGCATTAAATTCAAAATTAGCATCCAACTCAATATCCTCTCCCTGAAAGCGACTGACCACCTTTTCTTTAACTTGAAACACCCCCTTATCTATAAGTGCAGTAATCGCGCCTGAACCACAGCCTGAAGCTTCCATAATCATCTGACGGGTGACATCTGTACCCATTTTTGCTAATTGCATACATGCCAAAACCGCATCTTGCTGTTTGGGAGCTCGGTTTAGTCCATCCAATAGATTTCGTTTCCCATCTTCATCTCGAAATTCTGGGGCAAAAGAGAAGAAAACTTTAGTCTTGGGTTTATATCGTTCTGTAATCTCTTCCGAAATCAAAACAATACCTTTATCAAACATGACTTTCAGGATCGGAAATACCGATTTTTGACTCAATAGTTTGACAATATCGTTTACTTTTAGTTCTCCTGCGACTTCAAGCGCTTCAATGATCAGGTATTCTTTGTCTGTCAATGTCGATCGATCAAAATCATCGGGTATAGCCGATACAATTTTAGTTTCACTTGCGAGCTTCAATGCAGAAGGCAATGCAGCTTGCATGACCTCTCCCAAAGAACACATATAATAATCAGCTATCCAATCCCACAAGAGCAATTGTGCGGCATCAACAATCGGTTTTTCATCGATAATATCTAAAATATACTTTGCTTCATAATGCTTAGGCGCTTCCTTGCTGATTTGTTTTACAATAGCAGAATAAATCTTATTCTTTCCAAATTGCACCATGACACGAACACCGACCTGAATCTTATCGTTCCATTCCACCGGAATACGATAGGTATAGGTGTTGGCCAGTGATAAAGGCAAAATAACATCGACAAAAACAGTCGTCCGGTCTGTGAAAAATAAATTTTGAGGCTCTGGCATATTCATTTCAAGTATCATGTAAAATTACTAAAAATAAGCCCTCGAAAAACGTTAATTTCTTCGAGGGCTTATTTTTTACAGTATTACTACCGTATAACTATGATTTATTTTTTAGAGCGGCGACAAACAAGGCTGACCATCCGACAATAAAGGCTACTCCACCTAAAGGTGTGATAGGGCCTAAAATAGCTGGATTGCCGAAACCTGTGATCTCCCGTACACTGAGCAGATATAACGATCCTGAAAAGAAAAGCAATCCAATTATAAAAGCGATAAATGATACACGAATGGATGCTGTTTTTGCTCTTGAAAAAGTTGATAAGAACAACAAGGCCAACGTATGGTAAAAATGATACTGATTAGCGGTTTTCCAAGTTTCGATATGTTGTTCACTTATCTTTCCTTCTAAACCATGTGCTCCAAAAGCGCCTAAAATAACAGCTAGTGCACCAAAAAATGCAGCCACTAGGATGATTCTCTTATTCATTAATTTAAAATTATGTCTATATTTTATTAATGTTGGCTAAATGTATCAAATCTTCCTCACAAAAGGAGAATATTTATTAAATTTATTGTTACAAAAGGAGTTCTTAGGTAAGATAACTCAGGTTCCAGATATTTTTTAGTAGGTTTGTTATTAGATATGAGAAATACAATTATTGTTACTGTCTTACTATTTATAGCCGTAGTTGCGGCTTCCATCTATTACTTCTCCGACAGCAGCAGCAGGCAAGAAAATGCGACAAAAGCACTTCAATATTTACCGGAAGACACTTATTTTATTACTGCCTTCAGAAACAACGAAACAACAGATACTATATTTCAACATTTTGAATTATTTGAAGCTATTCAAGGAAAACAAGATTTTGACAACCTCAAAACATTAAAACAAGATTTTCTTAGCTCAGAAGCCCTAAAAGCAAAGGTTCAAGATGTCGAAATTATTCTTTCTTACCATCCAAGTACATCTGGAATAGCAACCTTATATACAGTAGCCTTAAATGAAAAATTAAACAACAAGGCATTAGAAACTATCTTTCAAGGAATTGACAACACATACAAACAAAATCATACAGACACCTTAGGCCATCGCATCTATAGTTTTGATAAGGGAATCAAAGACTCTATTTTATATTGTACACTGTATGAGAATATACTTTTCGCGAGTTACCAACGCCCCATTATTTATCAAGTAATGGATAAAAAAGTTAAAAAATTAGATTCTAAACAAATTGAGTTTTTTATTGAACAGAATAGTAAAAATACTCCTTTAAGTCTATATTTCAATAATCATCAACTTGCAGCATTTGCAAAAAAAATCATGCGCAGTAAGTCTGGTGTCTATCTGAATCAAATCGATTCTCTACAAGGATCTACTGCATGGAATTTGAATTTCAAGGATGATGCTCTAATTTTTAAGGGAGAAACAAAGCTAGATTTGAACCATCATCAATACCTTCATCTTTTCGCTAATCAATCGCCACAGGTACAAACTCTGGCTAACTTTTTACCAAAAAACACCGCTTCTTATATCAACTATAGCCTCTCCAATATCACGAGCTTTCATAGTGGTCTGAATGATTTATTTGCCTATCGAAAAGAGGCTGACAAAATAAAAAGCCACCAGAAATTAATTGAAAATGAAGGAAAGGTGATTTTTCAATCCGATATATTATCGCTGTGGAACGATGAGTTTGCTATTGCAGAACTGGACAATGAGGCCATGCTTGGTTTAGTCAGTCTAGCGGATAGTACTAAATTTGTAGAAACGGCTAAAAAAATAAGTAGCAATCAAGGTGATGATATTTACCAGTTTGACTACTCCAATATTTTATATTCAAGTTTTGGAGATCCATTCAAAACTTTCCAGCGTCCTTACTTTACCAGAATAGGTAAAGTGCTTGTGATTGCAAATCAAACTGGAATTTTACGCAAGTATCGTCAAGCCTATTTCGATAACCAAATGATGTCTGGAACTGCCATCTTCAAAAATCATAGTGCGATTCAGAGTAACCGGGCAAATGTGACATTTTATATTGAACCTGAGACGGCTAAAAATACCATCATTAACAACTTGAAATCAGAGTATGCCAAAGATTTTAGGGATAAAGAGCAATTTGGCTATCAAAACTTTTATTCAACATCTTTTCAATTAAGTGGCAATGAGGGTGAATTTGTTTCAGGTTTCTATGCGCTTTACAAATCTAAAAATCGTCTTGGAGGTACCGCAGAATGGACGTTTCAGTTGAACTCGAAATTAATCAATAATCCTTGGGTCTTTAATCAAACAGAAAATAGCAAATTCATATTAGTACAAGAACAAGATCATACTGTATATGCTCTTAGTCCTTCGGGAAAAGAATTATGGAAGACTTTATTTCAGGGAGAAATCTTAGGACAACCGATACAATTGCAAGATCGGAGCATATTATTGAACACCAGAAGTCGCCTCTACCGATTTTCCCCTGATGGCAAATTACTTCCTGGTTTTTCTATAGGTTTAGAAAACAATGCCTCCGCAGGATTGATATTATCAACTTTCAATAATGAGAAAAGGATTTATATCCCATGCTCCAATCAAATTGCTGCGTATGACCTTGCTGGTAAAAAAATCGAAAATTGGAAAAACCCTACCGTTGATAGTAAAATTTTATATGATCTAAAAGCAACTACCATTGCCAATCAACATTATATTATCGCTGCAACAAGTCAAGGATCGGTATATTTCTTCAATGAAATAGGGGGCTTAGTCAATAAACAAGAACTCAATACCAATGGTCAGACCTTAAAGAATCCAATTGGCTTAATTACGACTTCCGACAAGAAAAATTCTTTCGTTATCGTTCCGGCAACTCAAGGAGAAATAATTAAAGTACCATTTGACGGTGAACCTATCAAATCAAAAGTAGGCGACTGGGGATCAAATTTCACCTTCAATTTTGAAGATGTGAGCGGTAGTGCAGATAAAGATTATGTCGTGCTTAGTGACAATAGTCTAACGGTTTACAATCAGAAAGACAATAGTAAATATTTTGAATATAAATTTGTAGATGAGGTGAGCAATAGACCCAACTTCTTCAAGGTGACGAACAACAATGATCTTGTCGCTGTCGGCACGAATAATCGCATGATCTATATCTTTAGTGAAGATGGATTGGTCAGAAATGGTTTTCCTGTCGAGGGTCTATCCAAATTCTATTTTGGGCCTATTGATTTTGGTAATAATGCCTCGTATTTAATTAGCTCTAAACGAGATCACAAACTTTACGCTTACAAGTTTTAACAAATTGTAATTCAAAAATTTAAAAACAAAAATTAAACGATCAAAATCGTCTCAAATGTTTATAAAAAAATGCTAGAAATATTTTTTTTTATAGTAGGTTTGCAGACTTAATACGAATATGCTGACATCAGAACAACTAAAGACACTTTTATCCGAACCTAAAAGAATTGTAATCACGACGCACTATAAGCCAGATGGCGATGCGCTTGGTTCTTCATTAGGTCTATTTTATTGGCTGAAAGCCCATAAACATGATGTAAGCCTTATCGTTCCTTCCGACTTTCCGGCCTTTTTAGACTGGCTTCCAGGTCTGGAACATGTGCGCATCTATACCAGAGAGGTGCAAGAAAATCAACAATTAATTGCTGATGCAGAAATCATCTTTTGCTTAGATTTCAATGGCCTTGGCCGTATCCACGACATGGCAGTTCCTGTAGAAAAAGCAACCGGTCTTAAATGCATGATCGATCATCATTTGGAACCACAAGGTTTTCATGATTATGCTTACTGGGATCCCAAAGCAGCAGCGACAGCACAATTGATTTTTAGATTTATCACAGAAGAAATGCAGGATGAGGGAAATATCTCTGCAGATATGGCGACCTGCTTATATACCGGTATTATGACCGATACAGGTTCATTCCGTTTCCGTTCCACAACATCTGAAATCCACCGCATTATTGCAAGCTTAATTGACTGTGGAGCTCAAAACTGGGCTATCCATGAATCAATTTACAACAGCTCTTCTGAAGGAAGATTAAAATTCTTAGGATATTGCCTACTTAATCGTTTAGAGGTATTCCCAGAGTACAATACCGCTATGATTTATGTCACGCAAGCAGATCTAAAAAGCTTTGAGGTGATCACAGGAGATACAGAAGGACTTGTCAATTATGCCTTATCGATAAAGGGAATTCGTTTAGCTGCATTAATTATTGACAGAACTGAACAAATTAAATTATCTTTGCGCTCAATTGGTGATGTTCCTTGTAATGAAATCTGTAAAATCTATTTCAATGGCGGTGGACATCTCAATGCATCAGGAGGAAATTCGCACGATGATCTACAAACGGTTATCGATACATTTAAATCTGCATTACCAAATTATAAAGAAATATTAACAAAATAAAGATAGCAATTAAACTGAAATGAAGAAATCAATTCTATTATTGGCATCAGCAGGATTCTTATTCACTGCTTGCCAAAATTTCAAAAAGGCTGAGGGCGGCCTAGAGTACAAAATCGCTAAAGATGCTGGTGCTGATAAAGCTGTATCTGGTGATTTATTATCAGTAGACATGGTTGTTAAGACTGATAGAGATTCATTATTAAATAGTACTTACGATGCTGGGATTCCACAGATCGTACAATTATATCCAGATAGTATCATCAAACAAAATCCAGGAGATCCAACAGGTTTATTCAAATTTGTAGGTGAAGGTGATAGTTTGGTATTCAAAATCGATTTAGATTCTGTAGCTGCTAAAACACAACAACCAAAACCAGCATTTGCTGACAAATATATCATCTATACGTTGAAAGTTCAAAAACACTTCAAAAAAGGTAAATTGACTGATCAACAATTGGGTGAGCAAGTAACGAAATACTTTGAAGAGCAAACTGCAAAGTTAAAAGGCGCTGAAGCTGGAAAAGTTGAAGCTTACTTAAAAAATAACAAATTGGAACCAAAGAAAACAGCTTCTGGTTTACAATATGTGATTACTAAACAAGGAACAGGTAAAAATGCTGTTGTTGGCGATACGGTAGTTGTTAATTACATTGGTAAATTGACTAACGAAAAAGTATTTGATACGAATCAAGCAGATTTAGCTAAAAAACATAAAGTTTTCAATCCACAAAGGCCTTATGAAGCATTACGTTTACATTTAGGTGTGGATGGTGTGATCACAGGTTGGACTGAGGCATTCCAGTTATTGAACAAAGGTTCAAAAGCAACTTTGGTTATTCCTTCAGCATTAGCTTATGGTGAGCGCAATGCAGGACAAATTCCTCCATATGCACCTTTAGTTTTTGATGTAGAGGTTGTTGATATTATCCCTGGAAAAGCACCTGCTGCTGCTCCAACAACAATTCCAGCTACTACAACTGCACCGGCTACTACAACTACGCCAGTTAAAAAATAAGTAAATAATCTTTTACGTTAAAAGCGCTTATCGGATAACCGATAAGCGCTTTTTTTTATGGAATCATTGTTTTAGGCACTTAGCAGATGATCACAAATGTCTGTGATCGAATAATCAGTAGGGATACTATATTGTTCAATAGATTAAACGAATAAAACCTTATTAATTTAAACATTGAGCAGACAAAATATTAGTTCTAAATAAACCATACTTAAAAAAGATAGCTTATTCGATTTTTACCAAAAAAATCAAAAAAAAACCACAATTAATATATATTCGCAACAAAACATCCCTATTACTTATTAATTTTCAATGCATTGAACATATTTACATCATGATGATAATGGCTAACTTTTATCAGATTAGGTCATATCAACCTAATCTTTTATTTTTACCGTCGCTATAACTATAATCCATGTTATTAACAGATACCCATACCCATATATACTACCACGTCGATAGCAATACATTAGCAGAACAGATGAAACGTTGTTTTGATAACGATATACAGCGCTTATTTCTTCCTAATGTGAATAGCGCATCTATTTCAGCCGTGATGAAGACTGTATATGCTTATCCTGCAAATTGTTTTCCAATGCTCGGTCTACATCCATGCGATGTAAAAGAAAACTATCAGGAGGAATTAGCGCAGATCTATACCGCATTACAACAGCATCAAGTCTACGCCATTGGGGAAATTGGTCTTGATCTCTACTGGGACAAATCGACCTTAGAAATTCAAAAGGATGCCTTCCGCCAACAGGTGCGATGGGCTAAAGACCTCCATTTACCTATAGATATTCATTGCCGTGAAGCTTTTGACGAACTATTTGAATTGTTGGAGGAGCTGAAAGATGAGAAGCTTTTCGGTGTCTTACATTGTTTCACAGGTAACTTTGAACAAGCACAACAGGCGATTGATCTCGGATTTGCATTGGGAATCGGCGGAGTGGTTACCTTCAAAAAAGCTGGCCTGGATGAAGTGGTTAAACAAATTGATCTGAAACATATCGTTTTAGAAACAGATGCCCCTTATTTGGCACCTGTTCCCTTTAGAGGAAAGCAAAACGAAAGCAGCTACTTATACTATATCGCGCAGAAAATCGCAGACCTAAAAGAGGTATCAATAGCAGATGTGGCAGCAATAACAACTGAAAACTCACAAAGAATATTTGGAATCTAAATCATATTATGCGTAACATATTTATCATATACACAGGTGGCACCATCGGAATGGTCAAAGATGAAACCGGAACCTTTGTTCCATTCGACTTTGAATTGATCAAACGTAATCTTCCGGATTTGAGTCGTTTAGACTATAAATTGACGGTACATTCATTTGATCCAATTATTGACTCATCAAACATGAAGCCTGAAATATGGATTGAGATGGCGCAGATTATCAAAGATAATTATGATGAATATGATGGTTTTGTGATTTTACATGGATCAGATACGATGTCCTTTTCGGCATCTGTGCTTAGTTTTATGTTAGAAGGATTGCAAAAGCCCGTTATTTTATCGGGATCCCAATTGCCTATCGGTGAAATTCGTACTGATGCACGTGAGAATATGATGACAGCATTGGAAATCGCTTCTACTAAACATTTTGGCATATCCATGATTCAGGAAGTCTGCATTTTATTTGATAATAAATTATTTAGAGGAAACCGATCATTTAAATATAATTCAGCTAAATTTGAGGCATTCCGATCGCCCAACTACCCTGTTCTTGTAGAAGCGGGCATACACTTACAATATAATCAAGATGCACTCTTAAATAACAGTGGCAAAGAGTTTATTTTGCACACTAAACTAGATGATCGGGTAGCGGTATTAAAACTTTTTCCAGGAATAAGCGCTAGTACAATTAAAGCTGTGCTCAATTCCGATGTTCGCTCCATTGTGATGGAAACTTTCGGTTCAGGTAATACTACGACAGATCAATGGTTCTTGGATCTATTAAAAGAAGCGATAGATAATGGTAAGAACATTCTGAATATATCGCAATGTAAAGTCGGTTCGGTCGAATTGGGAAGATATGAGACCAGCACAGGATTAAAAGCTATTGGTGTGCTCAATGGATACGACATGACATTTGAAGCGGCTGTAACCAAGCTCATGTATCTTCAAGGAGAGCTTGAAGACCAAAAAGAAGTTGCTTATTGGGTCGAAAAAAATATCAGAGGTGAATTGACGGTCAATGACTAGTCATTGCCTGTAAAATTCATCCTAGCTTCTACCCCAGCATGTCATTCGAAGAATGTCAAAAATGGATGATGAGGAAGTAAGAGGTCATGATACACAAAAGGCTATCGAATCGAATGATGGATAGCCTTTTGTATTTTTTAATAATTGAATATAGGAAACATTAAATCCTTTTGTATAGAAACTTTTAGATCACTATTTGAGCTGTAAGAGTACTTCTGACACTACAAAATTACTTCCGCCAACAAAGATTAAATCTCCTTTTTGATAGTGCTCCTTAGCAGCTTCAAAAGCCTTTACTACCGGACCATAAGCATTACCTTTTAATCCCAATTGATGTGCTTCCGTTGCCAGTTCCACGGAGGGCATTGCTCTTGGCATATCGGGGTTACTAAAATAATAAATTGCATCTTTTGGTAAGAGTGGCAACATATGCCCCAAATCCTTATCCTTCATTGCTCCTATCACAAAATGCAATTGTCTAAAGCTTGTCTTATCCAAATTCTTTAAGACTTCCCTGATTCCATCTTCATTATGCCCAGTGTCACAGATAACAAATGGATCTTTTGACAATGTTTGCCAACGTCCTTGAAGTCCCGTAAAGGATTGTACTTTTCGCAAACCATTTTTAACGGATGCAAGCGGCAGATCATACCCTAGCTTACGCATCTGATCAACGATCTGCAAAACACCTAAGATATTTTTAGATTGATAACTTCCTTTTAAATCCAGTTCGTACTGTTCTGTCTGACCTTGCAGGTTGACCACATCAATCTGCAAATAGTCTTCGTTGACTGCTATTATGCTCGATTGCAGTTTTTCAGAAGCAAACTCAAGCGATGCCTGTTCCTGTTCAGCTTTTTTTACAAATACCGGAGCTGTCTCTTCATTGTATTCTGAAACGACAACTGGAGTATCATGTTTGATTATACCTGCTTTTTCAAATGCAATTTCTGCGAGGGTATTTCCAAGCATGTTCATATGGTCAAAGCCGATATTGGTAATCAGGGAGATTAAAGGCTGGATCACATTAGTGGAATCTAATCGTCCACCCAAACCCACTTCGATAATTGCGATATCGACTTGCATTTTTGCAAAATAATCAAATGCCATAGCCACGGTCACTTCAAAAAATGACGGCTGGATCTGTTCGATTAATGCTTGCTGGTTATGGACAAAATCGATCACAAATTGTTCGTCGACCATTTGCCCGTTAATACGGATACGTTCCCTAAAATCCAATAAATGTGGGGAAGTATACAGGGCTGTTTTATACCCTGCTTCTGCAAAAATTGAGGCTAACATATGGGATGATGATCCCTTTCCGTTAGTTCCTGCGATATGGATAGACTTGAATTGATGCTGCGGATTGCCCAAAGCATCAAGCAGTGCTAAAGTATTATCTAAATCCTTTTTATATGCCGAAGCTCCATCACGGGTAAACATAGGTAATCGAGCATATAAATACTCGATTACCTCATTATAATTTTGCATTGACAATAAATTTTATCTTAACTTAAAATTGAATACAATTCTACCTGTTTGGGAGTCAGGTGCATTTGCCAATTGATTCAATCGAGCTCCACGAACAGCTCTTTCACATTTTTCCAACAAACCTGGATCCGTAATGGTTGTACCCTTTACACCCGCACGGGCATAGATGATCACTCCAGATTGGTTAACACGGAACTCTACTGCTACCTTTCCTGCCTGCTGTCCATTGTCATCAATCTGAGGTCGCTGTGTAAAGCTTCGGTTTTCAATCGAAAGCATCATATTACCGTTACCAGAACCACCTTCACCATAATTACTCGCTAAAGGATCTCCCAATTTACTTCCTTGGTTACCAGGTACGGAACCTGTCCCGTCACCAGAACCTGTACCATTATTCTTTTTACCTTTATAAAGGGCGTTTGAGTTAACAGTAGGTTTACTATCCTTGACTTCTTTAGTGGTTTCAGGAGCTACTGTTTTGACTGGTTTTGAAGATTTGGTCACTGCAGGTGCATCTTCTACATCTTGTGTTACGACAGCTTTATCTGCGACTTGCTGTGAAGGTGTTGGTGTCGGAATCTCTTCCGGAACGACGCGATCAGGTTTTACATGATTAGCATTGGGATCTACCGAGGGCTCTTCCACACTCATGTAATCGTCACCCATGCCTTCTTCTGCTGTACCATAATTGACAATCATGCCACCCATACCGTATTCATCAGGTGTCTTGGTGCCAAAAATGACAAAGAAACCTATCAATACCAAAATCCCCATAATAGCAGTAGAAATCCCTAGCGCTTTTGGGAAGTTATTTTCCTCATGTTGAAGATGGTAAGCCATGTATTATATCTCCTATCTCTTTAAAAATTAGACTTCAACCTGTTCAAAGGTTTAATGCTCTTTAATCTTTCTTTGGTTCTGTTGCCAAAACAACTTTTATCTTTAGTTTGTTGGCAATATCCATTACTGAAATCACATTCTGAATAGGCACACTATTGTCTACATACATCATGATAGTCAATTCCTCTCCCGTTTTCATTTGTGACTGGATTGCAGCTTCTAATGCTTCATATGGCACAACTGCCTTTTCAACATGATAAGCTAGATCCGATGTAATAGAAACCGTCAATGTTTTTTTCGATACCGACTGCTCTCCTGCGCTAGATTTTGGAAGTAATAACTTCACTACTTGCGGATTGGAGACAGCAGATGCCAACAAAAAGAACAACATCAGAAAGAACATGATGTCATTCAATGCAGAAGTATGTACTTCTGCTGCTGGTTTATTTTTTCTACTTCTTAGATTCATTTTAATAAATTTTAATTGATGAATTAGTGATACGATCCTGCGATTATACGCCAGGTTCATCTAATAAATCAATAAATTCTACTGCATCCGTTTCCATGCGTAAGATCAAACGTTCAACCATCATATTTAAGATATGGTAACCAATGTAAGCTAGGATACCAACCGTCAAACCTGAAGCCGAAGCAACCATTTTCACATAAAGACCACCAGATACCGAACCGATATCAATACCACCAGCCATCTCTACCTCATGGAAAATTGTAATAACTCCAAAAATAGTTCCTACGAAACCAAGCATCGGTGCGATACCAGCGATAATTCCCAGAATATTAATGTTCTTTTCCAATTTAGCCACTTCAAGCTTACCTACGTTTTCAATAGCGCCTTCAATATCTTTGATGGGACGACCTACGCGTAGTAATCCTTTTTGTAACATACGTCCTAATGCAGAATGACTAGAACGGCAAACAGCTAAAGCTGCATCCAATTTTCCTGATAAAACACTTGCTTTTACTTGTGACATCAATGAAACATCATATTTTGCCGCTTTACGAATAGTCAGGAAACGTTCAAAAAAGATAATTAAACCAATAAACAACAATAATAAAATGGGAACCATAATCCATCCCCCCTTCATCATCATTTGAATTAAACTCAAATTCTCTTCTCTGACTACAGGTACCGCCTGTTGTGCTGCGTGATTAATGGTGTCCAAAAGATTGCTGTCGCTCTGAATCAATGACATAATAATGTATATTTTTAAAATTGTTTATATTAGACTATTTCGATATTTTTTCAACCCATGCTCCTGAGAAAGTTTTCGCAACCGTTGCCTGATCACGATCTGCTTCTTCTTTTGTTATATAGGTGTCCCAAATCACGCGTTTTTTATTCCTCTTAAATTTGCTATCCACTGCTCGCACAGTTGTATATCCCTTTTTTCGTAACCTTAAGACCTCTTCTTCTGCCAATGCCATCGTTTTCGGAGTGGCAATGACCAGTTGATAATTGGGCTGTGCTACCGGCACAGACTCTTTGACAACAAGCGTTTCTTTTGTCGCTGCAGGAAGTATTACCGTATCCTGGTTTAACGTGTCAATTAGAGCTGTTGAATCTTGTTTCAATTGCGTACTGTCTATTTTTGCTACTGTATCCACGGGGGCAACAACAACAACAGGAGCAACTGCCGGCTTCTTTCCAAACAGTTGATCTTTTAAAGTTGGATTGAGCATGAAAGCTACGATGACAGATACGACAATAATGATTGCGGCAGAAATATAATACCACATCGTATTGGACTGTGTCGTTCTTTCTTCATACAACACTACGGGCTCTTGCTCCACGGTTTGTTCGTGAGTAAAGACAACAGGTTCTATTTCCACCGGTTCGACAACTGGATCCGGTTGAATTGGGTCTAGTTCTTCAGTAACAATCTCTTCTTCTACTTCTACGGTATCTACCTCTTTCTCCTCTTCAAGCTCATCATCGACACTTTCCTGCTCTTCAACAGGAATCAGAGGAATAATTTCCTCCAATTCACGGTCTGGAATGACAGTTTCTATTTCTGGAACAACAACATGTTTGATCGGTTCAAAATTAAACCCCGATAAGTCCAATGGTTTAAAAACTAAACTGGAACCATAGCTCACGATATGACCTAAGTCTTCCAGTTTTGCTTGTCCATTTTGGATGAGTTGATCTTTTAAATCCGCCACAGCATCTTGCAATACTTGCGTGGCTGCATCCAGGTTTAGATTTTGCTGTTGCTGAATATAATGAATAAAGTTAAACCCATTTTCTGCTGTAGAATCAAATTCCACATAAGAGATAGGTGGTAAAAACAGGTCACGCTGTCTATCTAACTGTGCCGCAGAATGCTTTCTTTTGAACACCCCCAAGCCCTTAACGTAAACTTCTGAGTAACGCTTTAATAGATTATTGATGTTTTTACCTAAATTCATTCTTGTTCCTTATTTGCTAACGCAAAGTTATAATCTTCTTGTATTAAAAAGAAAAGTTTATACCACCAATTATATTAAAACCTAGACGTGGGTAGTATTGATAACGCTCGTATTCGGTTCCAAAGATATTATTTGCTTTTACAAATACGCCTAATTGTTTCTTAATCCGATATTCGGCACCGGCATTAAAATCTGCAAAAGAAGGTATCGTCACTTTCGATGGATTTTCAGATCGTACTGTAGCACTTGTATACGTATAGGCTAAAGCTGATGTTTGTCCTTGCGTTGATAACTCGGCATCTACAAAGAATTTATCCGAAATATTAAATCTTGCATTGGCTAAGAAACGGAATTTTGGCAATGACCATGCTTCTTCCGTATCTTTTACTTTGTAATCATCAATATTGATCTTACCCCCTAAGTTAACCAATTGTGAAACACGAACGTTCATCTCTCCCTCTATACCAAAATGAGTTGCTTTACTGGAATAGCCATCGTAAATAACATCAAATTTATAGGGAACAAATCCTTCTCCCAATTCCTCTCTACTATTGATAAATAAAGGAAGTCCTTCGATCTGTTTGTAAAATGCTTTTACTTTATAACCAAAATTTGCGCCTGCATTACCTTTTAGACCTGCATAGATATTTAATTTTTCTAAGGTGTTACGCACTTCAATATTGCTATTCAAGTAAGGGTTTTCTTTTGCAAAACCACGTAATGATCCTTGTTTCACTCCACCGTTTGCTCCTGCAAATAAGTACACATATTCTGGTACTACAGCAAAATCAGCTTCTACTGTTGGGAATACATTAAACCGGCTACTATCACCAAACTCCGACACGAGATTAGCTCCTAGAGTCACATTATAATTATCGCCTTTGAATTTAATATACGGATTAATGGATGCCACATGGTTTTTTGTCGATACCTCAACGTCCTCAACAGAATTAAAGCTTGCGCTTAAATTTGCTCCAACATTAAAGGTGTTGATCTTTTTATTCAGATAACCCGACAGTGCAAATGAATTCTCTTTTGCATTGTACTTATCTTTAAATAGGTAAGCATCCGCTTTTGCCGAGTAACTTACTGCTCCTTCTTTATCCACATCAGTATTACTGGTCAGCTCACCATTAAAATAGATATCATTAAAAGCTTGTGCTTCTGGAGTTGTATTGATTAGATTAGAACTCTGATCAAAGACCTGTCCATAGAAGTTTGTTGCATAACGGTTGTAACCTAAAGTACCATTTAAAGTAAAAGGCTCATAAACACGTCGTCCGAAAATACCGATATCTTGTGTTGCGAACTTTTGTCCTTCAATACTTCCTTTTTGATTCAAATGTTTGGCAAATAATCCAAAACGTGTATTTTCAAACTGATCAACGGCTAAATATGCTTCACCTAGAATCGTGTTATAGTTACCTACGCCAAATTTAACATAGTTACTGGTTTGATCCGCTAGTTGCGAGAAAGGCAGTTCTTTGACGTTCAATTCGCGCAATCCAGTATTGATATCTAGTTTTTTATCTGTGATATTATTATAGGTCAATCTTGGCTGATATTCTCTTTTATTAGTCATATCAGGACTACGACGGATTTTTACCGCATCTGCAAGAATAGGTTTATAATCACGTACGACATCAAAAGAATCGATTGTCACTGGTGTAGCAGGATCAACTTTTTTTGGTGTTTCTTGTGCAAAGGAGTGCATTCCAGCACCCAATAACAAGGTTGCTAATGTATATTTCTTCACTGTTGTATTGTGCAACTTCTTCATTATTCCTATTTCTTTTTGTTCAATTTTTCTAGACGAGCTTTTGCTGTAGGCAAAATATCATCCTTACCATCATAATTTTCAATCACACTCTCTAAAGTAGATTTTGCTTGGAAATTATCTCCTTTTCCGACATAAGCATCAGCCATTAAGATAAAGCTTTTTGCTACCCAGTAATCATAAGAAGAGAATGAATCTGAAACATCAAAAGCTGATTTAATAGCTGCTTCGTATTCCTTGTTTTCATACTGCATCAAAGCAACATTATAGCGTGCCTCTGCACCAATAACTGTACGGCTTTTTAAGGCTGCTAAATTAAATTCTTTCAGAGCTTCTGCACGCTTGCTTTGTTTCAAATATGCTTTACCTGCATATAAAGAAGCGTTAGCAATTTCTTCCTCCGATGATTTCTCGTAATTCCTTACTGCATTGGAGTAATTCAACGTTTCTTTATAATCACCAATCTCAAAATAGCTCACCATTAAATTGTTGATCGCATAGCTGTAGTTCGATTTGTATTCAGAAGTCAACTCTAATTTTTTGAGCAATTGTGTCGCTTCATTATATTTCTTCTGCTTCAAATACAAGCGTGACACACTGACCAAAGTACGTTCGGTGTAAGCACTTGTCCAATCATTCAAGATAATGTTGTAATCGTGTAGAGCCTCATCGATATGACCTAGTGCGGCATTACTTTCTGCACGAATAAAACGAGCATATTTTTCTTGAATTGGTTTAGGGAATTTGTCAAAATAAGCATTGACAGCTTCGATTGCACCTTGATAATTTGATCTTGAGAACAAGGTGGTAGCAGTAGAGAAGGTGCGGCTATCTTGCTCAGATGTAGTTAAATTTCCAATATTGGTACCAGTAGCATATTTGATATAGCCAGTAGCATCACTATTGTCCAAATAAATATTTTCAATAGAACGCATCGCTTGTTTGGCCTCATCTGTAGTCGCATATTGATCAACTACACGTTGGAAGGTCTTTAAAGCAGCTTCGTTATTATCTTGATTATATTGTACTAAACCAATTGTAACCAAAGCACGAGGCACATAACTACTACGTGGATATTTCTCCACCATCGTTTGTAATCCTGAAATAGCTTGATCCGACTGCCCCATCAAGAAATAGGTATAAGGAATCTCGAAGGAAACATCATCAGCATAATTTGATGTCGGATATTTTGCAATTACAGATTTAAGCGTTGCAATTTTGCCTTCATTATTACCTTGTAGCCCTTGGATAATACCGCGTTGGAATAAAGCATAATCTTGACTTGCTGCTTTTGCATTGATCAATCGATCATACTGCTCCATGGCTTTACCATAATTTTTCGCTGAGAAATACGAATCTCCTAAACGCGCGATAGCATCGTTACGGGTATTTAATTCAATTCCTTTGGAACCACCTGTCGCTAAAAAGCGTTCAAAATAATTTGCAGCAGTATTGTAATTACCATTTCTAAATGCGGCATATGCTAATGCATAGTTGGCGTAGTTGTACACATCCGTTTTGCTAGCTGCTGGTAAACGTAAAAATTTATTGAAGTTCGTTACTGCTTCACCATATTTACGCACCTCATACATCGCTTCTGCTTTCCAGTAAGTAGCTAATGCATAAATCTCTTCATCATAACGATTCGCTTCCGAACGCATGAATAAGGAGATCGCATTTTCAAATGCACGCTCATTATAGTATTCCAAACCTCTATAGTACGTTACTTTTTGGTAAGCTACATTTGCTTCTTTTCCTCTTTTCTGAATAGTTTCTAAGATATCAACAGCTTCGCGGTAATTTTTAGTACTCAGCAACACTTCAGCTAACAATGTTTTAGCCTCTTCCTGACGTTTTGAATTTGGATATGTTTTTAAATATTCCTGCGTAGAAGCTAACGCTACTTGGTGGAATTCCAGTTCATAAGAAAGTTTAGCATAATTAAATAAACCTTCTTCTTGCAGATCTTTATCAAAATCTAATTTAGATGCTTTGAAGAATGCATTACGAGCGGCTTGTTTATTACCTTTTTTCAAGAATGAATCACCTAATGTAATCATCGCACTTTGATAATAAGCATCAGGTTCGGTCATTTTCTCCAATTCTGTAATCGCCTTATCATAATCTTTTAACTTATAGGCGATATAACCGATTTGGTAACTATCTTGATTGTTTTGTGTCTTTCCCTGATCTTGTGCTTGAAACTTATCGTAGTAGTTTTTAGATGATTTCAGATCTCCTTTAATAAAGTATGTCGCTGCGATAATACGGAACAATTCCGTTTCATTTTCTTGTTTGGTGCGTTGCATAATGGGCAAAGCATAATCCAAAACATCATCATAGCGCTTATCTAAGAAATACAAGGCTGTAATATAGTACGGATAACTGGTTTCAAAAGTTTTTGATCCATTCAGACGTTCAAACTCATTCAAAGCAGTCTTATACTCCGCATCTAGATAACATAAGTAAG
Organism: Sphingobacterium sp. UBA6320; assembly: GCF_002440335.1. Lineage (NCBI taxonomy): Bacteria > Pseudomonadati > Bacteroidota > Sphingobacteriia > Sphingobacteriales > Sphingobacteriaceae > Sphingobacterium > Sphingobacterium sp. UBA6320. Next base: position 32,035 of record NZ_DJTA01000002.1, read on the forward strand.
CATAATAATAAATAGATGCTTCTTGATATTCCGATTTCTGATCTTTTAAAGCTTCAAAAAGTGGTTTTGCAGCCGTATAATTCTTAGTTGTAAAATAAGAATATCCCAATTTAAAACGATACTCTGCACTTTCATTTCCTGCTAAATTTTTACTATCGATCTTGGTAAACCATTCAATTGCTTTTACATAATCTTTCTTTGCATAATACGATTTTCCAATCTGAAAATATGCAGCTTTAGCATTCGCACTTGAAGGATAGTCTTTGATATATTTCAGAAATTGTGCTTCAGCATCTGTTTCTCCAAGCTCAAGAGCACATACCGCTTGATAATAGCGAACATTTTCTTTTAGGAGTGTCAGCTCCTCTGTTTCATCTAATTGTAATGATGATTTGGTACGTAAAGCTTCTACACGATTAAATTGTTCGGAAGCAGAAGTAAACTTACCTCTTTCAAACAATTCCATTCCAGACTTGTATGCTTTGTTGATTTGTTGCCACTCTGTCTGCTGTGCTAAAGCTGGTGTCGCCATCAAACTTAGCGCAAACCCTACCTGGTAAATCTTTTTATACATAATATGTAAAATATTTTATATGTTTTATTTTATATTACAAGCACTTAACTCAATAAAGCCAAGTAAAACTCATAGTAATCTTCAAAGTACTAAATTAAGCCTAAAATAGGGAGTTTTCCTCAAAAGTTATTCACAATTGTTAACATTATTAGAAGTATAACGTATTTAATACAAAAAAAATATGCCTGATTTAAAAATAAAACCAGGCATATTGATCTATTTAAACAATTTGTTGTTAACCTCGCTGTCCTGCTAACAGATAAAGGACTGCCATACGCACGGCTACACCATTTTCCACTTGATCTAATATAATCGAATGTGAACTATCTGCAACATCAGATGTGATCTCTACTCCTCTATTGATCGGTCCTGGATGCATAATTGTTATTTCTTTATCCAGTGAATCTAATAGGGTTTTATTTAAGCCATAAAGCATGGTATATTCGCGTAAAGATGGAAAATAGGCGATATCTTGTCTTTCCAATTGTATACGTAACATATTCGCTACATCACACCAGTTCAATGCTTTCATCAAATCGTGTTCTACTTTAACACCTAATGAAGTGATATATTTAGGAATTAGCGTAGTTGGTCCACAGACCATAACTTCTGCACCTTGTTTTTGTAAACATAAGATATTAGATAGTGCTACACGTGAATGGGTGATATCACCGATGATTGCTACTTTACGTCCAGCTACATCACCAAAACGTTCACGAATCGAGAACGAATCTAATAACGCTTGTGTAGGATGCTCATGTGCACCGTCACCGGCATTGACAATTTGTGCGTTTACATGCTTACTCAAAAACACGCCTGCTCCAGCATATGGGTGACGCATCACGATCATATCCACTTTCATCGCTAAGATATTATTGACCGTATCGATCAACGTCTCACCTTTACTTACAGAAGAAGATGAGGCTGCAAAATTGACAATATCTGCTGAAAGTCTCTTTTCTGCTAGCTCAAATGATAGGCGTGTGCGCGTGGAGTTTTCAAAAAAGACATTTGCGATTGTAATATCACGCAGAGAGGGAACTTTCTTGATCGGTCTATTTAAAACTTCTTTAAAGTTGCTCGCAGTATTTAAAATCAATTGGATATCGGATTCATTCAAATCTTTTATTCCTAACAAATGACGTGTACTTAAGTGTTCAGCTGTTGATGACATTTTATAATGTATTCAGATTTTCGTTATTCTATTTTTTCTCTGTTACCAAGATAATACTATCCTGATTATCCGACTCCTGCCAGTTCACAATCACTTTTTGCGAATCAATAGAATCCACTTGAATTCCAATATAATCGGGTTGGATCGGGATCTGTCTTGAAAAACGACGGTCAACGAGCACAAGTAGTTCGATACGTTCGGCTCGACCAAATGCTTGAATGGCATCCATCGCAGAACGAATGGTTCGACCAGTCCAAAGGACGTCATCCATCAAAATGACCTTTTTACCTTCTACAATAAAATTGATGTTTGTGCTGTTAGCTAAAATGGGACCATCATTACCTTTTCTACGAAAATCGTCACGGTAAAATGTAATATCCAAATCTCCACTTAAAATTGATGTACCCAACATTTTCTCCAATTCTTTGACAATGCATCTGGCTAAGAAAGTTCCACGAGGTTGTATACCAATTATAACTGTATTTGAAAAATCTCCATGATTCTCAATCAATTGACGACAAAGTCTTTGAATGGTAATCTGAAATTTTGGTCCATCTAATAAAATCGACTGTTTCATTAAGGGAATGTTTAAGCAAACGTACCACTTTTTTCGAAAAAATCCGAATAAAAGATGAATTTATTGTCGGATGAACGACATAAAAGTACCATTAAAAACTAGAAATGCCCCTACCCTTCCTATAAAATCATTGTATACATTTCTAATTTCTACGCACCATCCAGAACAAGATTTATCGTATACCGGGTAAAACAAGCGAGCAGGCTCTCATAAGCTTGTTTTATGAATCTATCGTAGCTGTTCTTTTCTTGTTTATCAACCAGTAAACAGGTAGTCCCAGAATAATAAGAATAAAACCAGGCCATGTGTATTGTGGTTTATATAAAATCAATAAGATACAAAATGCCGCTCCAATAAGTAAGTAAATTAAAGGAACGATCGGGTATCCTACCGTTTTATAAGGACGTTCTAAATTTGGTTGTTTAAATCGAAGCCAAATCACAGCAAATACCGTGATCATATAAAATAAGACAATCACAAAAGATATCATGTCAAGCAAGTCTCCATACTGACCGCTCAAACATAGTAGTGAAGCCCATATTCCCTGCAACCATAGTGATTTTTCAGGTACTTCGTATTTATTATTAGGTATAGCTTGCTTCAAGAATAAACCATCTTTTGCCATCCGTTGAAATACCCTTGCGCCGGAGAGCACAATACCGTTGACACAGCCAAATGTGGATATCATGACTAGAATAGCCATAATAATCGTTCCTGTTTCGCCCAATATTTTATTGGCTGTCGCGACCGCCACACGGTCATTGACAGCAAATGCAATCTCTTCCCTACTTAATGCAGATAAGTACACATAGTTACAGAGTAAATAAAGCACCATCACTAAGGATGTTCCGATCACCATCGCCCGAACAACGTTGCGTTTGGGATTTTCAATTTCCCCTGCAATAAAAGTGACGTTCTCCCAAGCAACACTACTGAAAACTGAACCGACCATTGCAGCGGCAATACCTCCTAACAAAATCCCACCACTGATATCTGTCCAGCCGAGACCTTTCAAATTTTGATAGGAATTTAAGCCATAACTCAAGTTTTCAGAAAAATGATTTTCTTTGATCATAAATATACCGCCTATTATGAGTAGAATTAAGGCAATGATCTTTGATGATGTAAAAAAGGATTGTATTATTTTTCCGCTTCGTACTCCCCTAGTGTTGATAAAGGTGAGTATTAAGATAACGAACATCGCAAGTATTTGAATCCAGGTAATCTTAAAGGAGCCATTTTGGTATAAGGGGGGAGCGTTATTGAGTTCAGGAATGAGGTAGGCTGTAAATTTTCCAAATGCCACTGCTACTGCAGCAATAGTTCCAGTTTGAATAACGGTAAATAGGCTCCAGCCATATAAAAAGCCTGTCATTTTTCCAAAGACTTCAGTCAAGTAGGTATATTGGCCTCCCGCTTTGGGAAATAAAGCGGACAACTCGCCGTAACATAGGGCTGCAGAAACAGTCATCACGGCTGTAATGACCCATACGATTATGACCCACCATCCCGAACCTAACTGTCGCATCATATCTGATGAAACAATAAAAATTCCACTTCCAATCATTGATCCCATTACAATCATAATAGCATCCCAAAGTTTGAGTTGTCGATTCATATATTATAGGCTGGTTACCTTTGACAAACTTACAAATATTCTTGAAAAACAAGAGGTTAACAAGAATAAAAAAAATGCCCTTATTTCTAATAAAATAGAAATAAGGGCATGGGTCTGAACGTCCTTTTTTAAATATGTCAGGCAGTTATTTTTTATGTTTTATCCAAAAAATTTAGTTGGATCAAATCCATGTTGTTTCAATACATCATCTGGAACACCGTTCCACACGCCTGGTGTATTTCCTTGAAAACCGATTGCTTTTACTCCGATTTCGCTGGTATAAAATCCAGAAGCAGTCAGGTTGCGCATGAGTGAAAAGAAAGCAACTCCTTGCTGCATTTCAGGTCTCGCTAATTCAGGATAAGCAATATCATCGACGATAGCCAATTGTTCCTGCTGCTTACAATTAACAAATGCTTGTCCAAATCTTTTTTGACATTGTACATCTAGCCATTTTAAGCCACCCCGCATTGGAATTTTATTATCTGGTAAATCTTTCACGATAAACTCAATAAAGTCGGGTACCCCTGCATCTGAGGCACTTCCCGAAGACGCATCTTTAGGAATAATGATATCGGCTAATACAGTAATGGTCGCAAACTCATGTTCGTTAAAAAATTTCTCTTCTAATAGTGCTTTTGTGCGTTCATATTCAAAATCCTGTATTCCTGGAAGGCGGTCTGAAGTATCTACCGCTGCTGTTTTACTTTTATCGGTATTACAGGATCCTGCCAACAGGCCCGTTCCTGCTGCAATGAGACCTAATGCTTTTAGTGATTCTCTTCTATTCATGAGTCCTAGCTATTTAAGTTTTTCTTTTCTTGTAAAATATATTCTGCAGTGCGCATCGACAGGGCTAATATCGTCCAAGTCAGATTTTTATCCCCTTGTTGAACAAATGGTCCTGCGTCTACGACATACAGATTTTTACAATCATGTGCCTGCCCCCATTTATTTAATGCTGAAGTTTTAGGATCATTACCCATGCGGGTCGTCCCTCCTTCGTGTATAATCTTACCTGGCGCCTCCAAGCCATAAAGTGTATCTGCACCTGGAATCTTAGAGGTGATCACAGCCCCCATTTCATGCATGATGGATTGAAACGTTTCTTGCATATGCTTGGCCTGTGCTATTTCTTCATTAGCCCATTTATAATGGAAGCGTAGCACAGGAATACCAAATTTATCTACTTTATTGGGATCAATCTCGCAATAGTTATCAATTCGTGCTAAAGCGGTTCCTCTACCAGCCATACCCACATTTGCACCATAGAAGCTATTGTAGTCTTGCTTCAATGACTCTCCATATCCACCTAATGGCTTTTGCTTTCCATCGGCACCTTTCGCATTATTATTTACATTAGGGACCCAATTCAAAAATCCATACGAAGGCATATGGAGTCCACCTCCATATTCAATATGATATCCACGAGGGAAATTAAGCTTTTTGTTATCTTCCCACCATGGAGAGTAAATATGCACGCTTCCTACACCATCTTCATTATAACGTTTTCGATCTAACAATTGTGGTAAAAAACCAGACAGACTGGCACCGGTAGAATCATGCAGATATTTACCGACTACACCGCTGCTATTACCCACTCCACCAGGATGAGCTTTAGATTTGGAATTGAGCATAATACGCGCACTCTCACAGGCACTAGCTCCTAAAATAACTGTTTTTCCTTTTACGGCATATTCTTGCATATCTTTGGTATTCACATAAGAAACACCAATGGCTAACCCTTCATCATTGGTCAGGACTTCCCTTACCATAGCGTTGTCAATTACTTTCAGATTGCCTGTATTTATTGCTGGTATGACTAAACAAGATGAAGATGAAAAATCGCCATACACTTTACAAGCACGACCACACTGACCACAGTAAAAACATGTACCTCTACCTTTGATCTCTTTCGATACTTCGGTCAGCACGGCTCCACGGCCCGGAATAACAGGGACTCCTGCTTTCTTGGCTCCTTTTGCGATGTACAACTCATTTAATCTTGGTTTTGGTGGTTTCATAAAAATCCCGTCGGGTTCATTGTGTATACCCTCCTTGGTGCCATATACACCGATCATCCGGTCTACACGATCATAAAATGGTTTGACTTCATCATAAGTAATTGGCCATTCATCGGTGACACCATCTTTGGGTTTGAAATCATCAGGTCCCATGCGCAGCGATATCCTACCCCAGTGATTAGTACGTCCGCCTAACATGCGAGCACGGAACCATTCAAATTCAGTACCTGCTACTTTGCTATAGGGTTCTCCTTCGATTTGCCAGCCTCCAAATGCGGCATCAAAGTCTCCAAACGGCCGCGTGGTCGAAGCTCCACGTCGCGGAGACTCCCAAGGCCAACGTAACTGTAATGAATCTTTTGCTGGATCGTAAAAAGGACCTGCCTCCAACATCAGTACCTTTAGCCCGGCATTGGCAAGGATATAGCCCGCCATTCCACCACCGGCTCCTGATCCGACGACAATAGCATCATAGACTTCTGCACTTTCCTTTATTTGATAATTTACCATAATTAATTTTTAATTTTCTCCGAAGCCATCCATGTTACCATGATATGCAATAAAATAAAGATGAAACTTCAAAACTGTTTGGTTATAATTAATTGTTAGATGAAGCGACAAATTATCTAAAATTCTTGAAAGTTCAAAACAATTTTATCGATTTAGCACTTTGTAAACAAGCCTTTACAATTCATTTCATATTTTAAACGCTCAAGCTTGTTCTGTCAAATTAAAATATAAGACACAAAAAAATAGGCTTACAAAATTGTAAGCCTATTTTTTTGTGTATCACAGTATTTATTCTAAGCCAAATTGCTTTTTATAATTATTTTCAAGCTGCTCGACTTCTTGTTGTAATTTTGTCTCTTTGGTCTGAGACAAAATACTCTTATAAACACCCAATGTCCTTAGCGCTGTTTGAATATTTGCATATTCTAACTCTGTTTTCGTCTGTGCAATAGCATTATAATATGCCATATTTTGCTTTAAGAATACGAGATTGCGATTGACAATATCAGTTGCTTTTTGAGTTTCTCCAACACTATACAAGATATTGATGATCGGAGTATAATTTAAAGCATCACGCATTAAGAAAACACGTTTTGGCATTTTTTCATAAGCCAGTAAAGCGACTTCTTTTGCTTCTTTGTCTTTTCCTTGCTCCATCAACTGAGTGGCGGTACTTCCCAATATGGAATTGGTAATTAACCCAATCATACGATAAGACTCTGGATCTAGGTATGGTGAAGTCGCCATATTGCCCCAACTATATTTTTTGGTAATAGCAGTATAAGCAGCATCTGCGTTTACTAGAGAACCTTCATTCTCTTTTGCCACCTGCACAGGCATCAATCGGTAGGCAAAACCTTCTTGTACTAAATACTTATCTAATCCTAAATAGTTATCATTTGGCACTGTTGCAGCAAAATAAATAGGCCTTTTCCAGTTGTTATTTGCCAAAATAGATAAGATCGACAATTCTGCACGAGTCACATAGTTTTTGTTATAGGTCCATGCCAAAGTATCAGGAATTGAACTTTCCCATTCTTTTGGTACTGTTTTATTTTGAATGACCGCATTTCGATCTACCGCTAATGCTAGATTTTTCGTTGGTAAGAAGTTTTCAAACTCACCAGAATTCAACTGCGCTTTATTTTTAGGGTCATCCGATAGCATAATCTGCAATACTAAATTCAGATCAACATGTCCAGGTACTTGAACATCTTGGTAATACATGACGTCGCGGACACCTTTTTTGAATTTCTCTTTTTCAATATTAATCGGTAAGGCATCTGCATCATTAACTTTTTGTTGCATTTGAGCCATATACCAATCTGCACTTAATAAGCTTAAGTTGACGACACGTACATCTGTACGTACACCTTCCACCTCTTGTACATACCATAATGGATAGGTATCGTTATCACCGTAGGTGAACAATATCGCATTCGGAGCACATGACTCTAAATAATCCTTAGCAAGATCACGAGCTGTTAACTTATGGGAACGATCGTGATCATCCCAATTTTCCTTAGCCAATAAAACGGGAGCTGCTAATAGACAAACTACCGTCGTCAAACTTGCAGCAGTCTTTGGATTCATTTTCTTACCCAAGAAATCTGCTATTGCAAATACACCCAAGCCAATCCATATCGCAAATGCGTAAAACGATCCTGCATACGCATAGTCACGTTCACGTGGTTGTAATGGACTTTGATTTAAATATAATACAATCGCCAATCCTGTAAAGAAAAAGAGAAGCCCGACAACACCCGCGTCTTTTTGCCTTTTCCCAAAGTGCCAGAATGCACCAATCAGTCCAATGATTAATGGTAAAAAGAAATATTTATTGTTTGATGGGTCTGTATTCAATGAATCAGGAAGTGCATCCTGTCCACCGACCAACATCTGATCTATAGGCTTAATACCCGAAATCCAATTTCCTTCTGTATAAGTACCGTGACCTTGTTGATCATTTTGACGACCAGCAAAATTCCATAGGAAATAACGTCCGTACATATGTCCAATCTGATAATTTAAGAAGAATTTTAGGTTATCACCAAAAGTTGGGGACTGTCCCTCTCCTAATCTTAAATAATCTTGATAATACCCTGGGTGTCCATCTCTATTACTATATACACGTGGGAATAGAACTTCTTTATCATACTGATAAGTAGACCCTGTCTGGATCTTCGTATACTTATCTTTATCTTTTCGGTATGAATAAGTGGGTTCTACACCTGTGATTTTAGAATCAAAGTTAGGCCCTTTAAATAAAGGTTCACTGGCATATTGTTCACGACCTAAATAACTTAAAAATGTAAAAGCATTTTCAGGATCACTATTATTTAAGGTTGGATTTGCTTTTGCACGAATCATAATCATAGCAAAAGAACTGTAACCAAAAATAATAAACGAGGCACTGATCAATACGATATTTAAAATCGGTTTCACTTTTTTGACTGAAAACCAGATACCGTAAGCTAATAATGCCACTAATAAAACAACAAAAAATGTAAATCCCGTTCCAAATCCCAGTCCTAAGGTATTCACAAAGAATAAATCGAAATAAGCGGCAAACTTAACCGAATATTGAATGATACCCCATAAAATAACTGCCAGTACGACAACACCTAATAAGAAGGATTGAATTGCTCCTTTACTCGTAATTGTTTTGGCTCTTTTAAAGTAAATCACCAATGCAATTGCCGGTATGACCAGTAAGTTCAATAAGTGAACACCAATTGACAGACCCATCACATAAGCAATCAGAATCAACCAACGATCCGCTCCTGGCTCATCTGCATGGTTTTCCCATTTCAAAATGCCCCAAAAAACAACTGCTGTACATAACGATGACATCGCATATACTTCGGATTCAACTGCCGAGAACCAAAATGTATCTGAAAAGGCATAAGCTAATGCTCCTACCAAACCCGATCCAAATATTTTGATCAGATCTACACTTGTATATTCTCCGTCTATAGATTTTGTGACCACTTTACGCGCTAATGCTGTAATGGTCCAAAACAAAAACAGAATAGTGATACCGCTACATACACCAGATCCCACATTCATCCAAAAAGCGATACGTGTTACATCTCCACCCGCAAGGTTTGAGAATATATTTTGAATCATCAAAAACAAGGGAGCACCTGGTTGATGAACGACCTGCATTTTATATGCGGAGGCAATAAACTCGCCACAGTCCCACCAACTCGTTGACCTTTCAGCGGTTAACATATAAGTGACCGTAGCAATAATTGCACACGTCCACCCTAAAACATTGTTAATTTTAGTATAGTTCATAAATTATACTGTATAAAGATTATAATACGTTCCGAAAATAAGGATATTTAATAAGAAACGAATAAATTATATTTTTTTATCCAGTAAAAGTCAAATTTGTTACCGTGACATCTGTCTCAAAATTCGGCTTCAAATCCTTCTTGAAAATAAATTTTAAAATTATCAGCCTGAAAATCAATCAAAATGGATTTAATGATACTTTTTTATTTGCAGAAATGAAAAAGCACCGTATATTTGCATCATCAAAAGTGACCAACACGCTTCCATAGTGTTACTCTTTTGAGCATGTTTGCCCGATAGTATAAGGGTAGTACGACAGTTTTTGGTACTGTTTGTCTTGGTTCGAATCCAGGTCGGGCAACATTTAAAAAGGCTTACTTCGGTAAGCCTTTTTTTGTTTTAACACTTTTGCAAATTGATCCGCAAACGTCCAACTTACTCACAAAACAATTCGCCATATATTCCGCATAAGTAACCGCTTTCATTACTTATCCTCCTTCCTATTTTAGGATCTTAAATTTATAGAGCAATTTGTATTCACATTGCTATTTTTATTTTATTTATGATGCGTTTATAAATATAGGTTCAAACTTATCGAAAGAAGTATATTTAAAGTGCTGCAACATATTGCCTGAGAGGATAGACTATCCATCATATAGCATGGCGATCGAACCCATACAGAACTTACGCTTCACAGACGGAACATGACTTCACTTTTTTATTAAAAAGATACTTCCAAATAATTATAAAAACTGAATAACCTCATGTGGATTATATCCAATATATAATGTACGGGGAGCGAAAATTTATATCCGTAAGATTTTGACGATTGAAACTAGGTGTCGGCACAACGCAATCAGTACGCAAGTGGGTCATATACTTTTTTATGCTCATAATGAGGCAGTATTTAAATTTTTGACATTTTTTTTTGATTGAGATTTTGAAATTAAAAACATTTATCTAACTTTGCACCATCGAAAGGATAAGGGCGGTTGCAATATCAAACAAATCTTTAAGATAGATTGCTCGATAGTATAAGGGTAGTACGACAGTTTTTGGTACTGTTTGTCTTGGTTCGAATCCAGGTCGAGCAACTTTAAAAAAGAAAGAAATGGATTGTTATCAAAAACAATCCTTTTTTTTTAAGTCATTAGAAAGTAATTGGCAACATACAAACAGAAAATTCTATTCTAATCCACTATATCAAAAATAAAAAACCATGCCTTTGCAATTCAACACGGTTAAGTTATTCGCCGGTTCTGGCACTACAGAATTAGCAGAAAAAATCGCTTCTTCCTATGGGAAACCTCTTGGAGATAAAACGTTAGCTCGTTTTAGCGATGGAGAAATCCAGCCTTTTTACAATGAGTCTGTTCGTGGTAGCGACGTATTTATCGTTCAATCGACCAATCAGCCAACAGATAATTTATTTGAATTATTGTTGATGATTGATGCTGCAAAGCGTGCTTCAGCACATTACATTACCGCAGTGGTTCCTTATTTTGGCTTCGCACGTCAAGACCGTAAAGATAAACCTCGTGTGGCTATCGGTGCTAAAATGATTGCTAATTTAATTACTGCTGCAGGTGCACACCGCATCATGACCATGGATCTACACGCTGCTCAAATCCAAGGCTTCTTCGATATCCCTGTTGATCACTTAGATGGTTCAATTATCTTTGTCCCTTACATCAAATCACTGAATCTTCCTAACTTGACGATTGCATCTCCAGACATGGGTGGTTCTTACCGCGCTCGTACATTTGCAAAATTCTTTAATGCAGAAGTGATCATCTGTGACAAACGTCGTAAACGTGCTAATGAAATTGAGTCGATGTCTATCATTGGCGATGTAACTGGTCAGGACGTAGTTTTGATCGATGACATTTGCGATACGGCTGGCACATTATCAAAAGCGGCGGCATTGATTATGGAAAGTGGAGCCAAATCTGTTAGAGCGGTTTGTACACATGCTGTATTATCAGGTAAAGCATACGAAACTATTGAAAATTCGGTATTATCAGAAATGATTGTTACAGATACGATTCAATTAGATCCAGAAAAAATGAAACTTTCCACTAAAATCAGAGTGTTATCTACTGCTGAATTATTTGGAAAAGCAATTAAAAATGTCAATCAACACGGTTCAATTTCTGATTTATTCGAGGTTGAATAATCATTCTGTTGACCATTAATGATATAACATGACCTTTCTCTTTTGCAGAGAAAGGTTTTTTTATTTATAATAATAGCTATCAACCTATTATTATAAATAAAAATACATATCTTTGCACCTCAAAATTTAATCAAATTAAAGATGAAATCAATTGCTATTAGCGGTTCTGTAAGACAGAACGTAGGGAAAAGAGATTCAAAAGAATTGCGTTACGTAGGTAATGTTCCTGCAGTTCTTTATGGTGGTTCTACACAAACACACCTTTCTGTATCCGCAGCTGATTTGAAAGCAGTTCTTTACACTCCAGAGGTTGTCTTCATTGACTTAAACCTTGATGGAAAAACTGTAAAAGCTATCGTTCAAGACGCTCAATTCCACCCATTAACTGACTTAGTTACTCATATTGACTTTTTAGAGTTAAATGACGAGAAAGAAGTTACAATAAATATTCCTGTAAAATTAACTGGAACTTCTCCAGGTGTTAAATTAGGGGGTAAATTAGTTCAAAAATTACGTAAATTACGTGTTAAAGCTTTACCTGGTGACTTACCTCAAGAAATTGAAGTTCCTATGGAATCTTTGGAAGTTGGTAAATCTTTCCGCGTTGCTCAAGTAGTTTTAGAAAACGCTAAAGTATTAAACAATTCTGACGATACTATCGTATCTGTTATTATGTCACGTGCTTTACGTCAAGCAGAACAAGAAGCTGCGAAAGCAACTAAAGGTGGTAAAAAATAATCTTTCCAGATTTATTAAACAGCTTTTAAAAGGCATCGATCATTCGATGCCTTTTTTGTTAAGAAAAGTTTAGCAAATTAATTATTAACACCTTCTTAACATTGGGTTCATGACGAATTAACAGTGTATCATTACTTTTGAAAACATCTTAAAGTCTCGACTTGTTTTATAAAAGTAATGAAAAAGCACATTTTTGGATATCCACAGCTCTTCTTATTCTCCATCCTTGTTTTGACTCAAAGCTGCGCTGATGCGGATCATGCCATCAAAATGAAAGGTTCAGACACCGAGGTCAATTTAGCTGTAAATCTTGCAGAGGAATTTTCAAAAGAGAATGCTGATTTTAGTATTGCCATCTCTGGAGGAGGCTCTGGTCTGGGCATCACTGCGCTACTCAATGGGCAAGCTGATATTGCAAACTCTTCTCGCCCTTTAACGGAAGACGAAATAAACCTATTTAAACAGAAGAACATTCCTTTGCGAACGGTTGTCTTTGCCGAGGATGCAACCGCATTTGTCGTCAATAAAGATAATCCCCTTGAAGCGATCAACTTAAAAGATTTAGCAGAAATTTTAGATGGAACACAAGATTCATGGTCAAAATTATCAAATAATAAATCGCCCATTACTATCTATGGTAGACAAAGTAGCTCTGGAACATACTCTTTTGTCAAGAAAAAATTAAAAATTACTTTTAGTCAGGCTGCTAAAGAAATGACGGGTAATTCCCAGATTTTGGAAAGTGTAAAATTGGATAAATCCGGTATCGGATATGTCGGTGCAGGTTATATCTCGCAAAATACCAATGTCCAACAAGGTATCAAGGTTTTAAAAATTATTGATAACACGAATACGGCAGTTTCTCCATTGGATCAAGAGGCTATTCGTCAAAATCGCTATTATTTCCAGCGTCCATTATTCCAATTTATTCCCGAAAAGTCTTGGAAAAAGGTAGAACCCTTTATTTCATTTGAAAAAAATGCTAAGGGCAAAAATCTAATCGAAGCATCAGGGTATTATGTTATTCACTAATATAGGTTATGAAGTATAAAAATAGAATTGTAATTGATCGTGTTGCACAACACACCTTCAAGCTGACAGGATATTTGGTATTGGCACTTCTGGGTGGAATCTTCGGGATGTTATTATATAACGCCATCTCCTTCTTTTTGGAGGTTAAACCCTTTGATTTTCTAACTGGCCGTGAATGGAATCCCACAGCTGCTACTCCGACCTACGGTATCTTACCCCTGATCGTCAGTACGACAATCGTTGCATTTGGTGCTATGGTAATTGCTATTCCTCTGGGTATTGGAACAGCAGCTTACATCTCAGAATATGCAAGTCCAAAGGTTAAAAACATATTAAAACCTTTAATCGAGATGTTGGCTGCCATACCATCTGTTGTCATCGGTTTTTTAGGCATTGTATTGGTGGGACCAAAAATCGCGGAACTTACGGATCTACCTAATGGGTTAAATGCTTTAAACGGTTCTTTATTACTTGCGATCATGGCATTGCCAACTATTATTACCATATCTGAAGATGCCATACATGCCATCCCCAAAACCTATCGTGAAGGGAGTTATGCTTTGGGTGCCAGTAAATGGGAAACGTTAATTAAAATCACGATTCCAGCTGCTGCTCCAGGTATAATTGCTGCAGTTATGTTGGGGCTGGGACGTGCGATCGGCGAAACGATGACCGTATTAATGGCAACGGGAAACGCGGCACTTTTTCCGCAAGACTTTTTTGACTCGGTCAAGACCATCACAGCAACTATTGCCATTGAAATGGGCGAAGTACCTTATCAGACGACACATTACTTTGCTTTATTTGCTATTGCGATCGTCTTATTCTTTATGACTTTAATTGCCAATTTGGTTGGTGAATATTTTATTAATCGTTTTAGAAAATATCATGCGGCTTAATTTTAAAAAAATAACTCCTGTTATTGAATGGGGATCACTACTGCTCTCAACGGGATTGGTATGCTTTTTCTTAATTGTCATCCTATACGAAATTTTCTCAAAGGGATGGTCTTCCTTGTCCTGGTCTTTCATCAGCGAATTACCTACAGACGGCATGACAAAGGGGGGCGTGCTCTCTCCGATTATCGGAACTGTTATTTTAACGTTAATCACAGCTCTATTTTCTATTCCATTTGGCGTTTGCTGCGCAATCTATTTAAATGAATATGCTAAGAATACTTGGTTGACGCGCACCATTAGAGCTTCAATCCGTAACCTATCGGGTGTTCCCTCTATTATTTATGGTTTATTTGGATTAGCATTATTTGTACAGGGCTTACACTTCGGAACATCGCTCCTATCTGCAGGATTGACGCTGGGTCTTCTATCATTACCCTATATCATCACGACAACAGAAGAAGCATTACTCCGTATTCCGGCCAGTATGCGCGAGGCTGCTCTCGCTGTAGGAGCGACAAAATTTGAATCCATTAAAGATGTTGTTTTACCTGCATCATTACCTGGTATATTGACTGGTGTTGTCTTGACATTATCTCGAGCTGCTGGAGAAACTGCTCCCATTTTATTTACAGGTGTTGCATTTTATATCACAGATGTTTCTGTCAATACCAGTCAAGAGTTTATGGCTTTACCATACCATCTTTACATGCTATCGACGCAACATCAATCTATTGAAGAAGTTCGTCCATTAGCGTATGGAACTGCACTCGTACTGATCATGGTGGTTTTCTTAATGAATTTAACCGCTTTCTACATTCGTTATAAATACAGAAAAAATGACCAATAATTTATATACCAAAGACCTGAATATCTGGTTTGGTTCTAAACATGTTTTAAAGGGAATTGATATTGAATTTCCTGAAAAAAAAGTCACTGCTTTAATTGGCCCTTCTGGATGCGGCAAAAGTACTTTGCTGCGATCGTTTAATCGTATGCACGACCTGGTGCCAGATGCCAGAATTGAAGGAATGGTAAGTATTGACGGTCAGAATATCTACCAAAAAGGGATATCTGTGACGGATATCCGCAAAAGAATCGGTATGGTTTTCCAAAAGGCAAATCCATTCCCAAAAAGTATACAGGAAAATATCGCCTACGGATTAAAGTTGAATAATTTGGATGCAAGCCCTGCTGTGATTCAAAAGGCTTTGGAGGAGGTATATCTTTGGGATGAAGTGAAAGATGATCTTAAGAAACCAGCAACCCGATTATCCGGCGGACAACAACAACGTTTATGTATCGCCCGTGCAGTTGCACTTCGACCTGATGTTATTTTAATGGATGAACCCTGCTCGGCTTTAGATCCGATTAGTACGTTGAAAATTGAAGAACTGATCCATCAGTTAAAGGATCAATATACCATTGTCATCGTTACTCATAATATGCAACAGGCACAGCGTGTCGCTGATAAAACGATCTTTATGTACCTGGGTGAAGTCAAAGAAGAGGGTGCTACGATCGATATCTTTAACAATCCGCAGCACGAGATCACGAAAAACTACATTAAAGGTCACTTTGGATAAGGAAGCAGTTAATCGTTGTTATTTTACCAGTTAAAGCATAGCAGGTCTATTGTATTTGAAAAGGTTTCCTTATTTTTGCAGGCTAAGTATTAAACAATGAATTATCTTATCGTAGGATTAGGCAATATCGGAAGAGAATATGCCGACACGCGTCATAATATTGGTTTCATGGTTGCTGATCAACTGGTGAAAGAGGCCAATGCTTCTTTTTCAACGTTAAAACTGGCTGCCTACTCCGAGTTCAAGCAGCGTGGACATAACGTGTATGTGATCAAACCCACGACTTATATGAATTTAAGTGGTAAGGCCATGAATTATTACATGCAACTGCTAAAGGTACCTATCGAAAACACATTAGTGATTGTCGACGATCTGGCTATTCCATTTGGTTCATTAAGGATTAAACCTAAAGGTTCGGCTGCGGGGCATAATGGATTAAAATCAATTGAAGCTTTATGCGGCGGACAAACTTATCCTCGTCTCCGTTTTGGAATTGGTGATAATTATCCAAAAGGCAGGCAAATTGATTATGTCTTAGGTCCATTTGATCCTGAGGAACAGAAAGAACTTCCACGCCTGATCGACCACGCAGTAAAAATGATCCATAGTTTTGTCCATATCGGGATTGAGCTGACGATGACAAATTTAAATACAAAATAAAGAAGGAAGCCGTTAAACAGATTAACGGCTTCCTTCTTTATGAGGCCGCCATCCCAAAAAAGCGCAAACGTTTGATATCGGAAAGCGTCATTTTAAGTTAAAATGATTTTCTACCTTTAAAGGAACTAATATCAATCAAAAACCGAATAAAGCATGTTTTATATCAAAAAAACAAAGCAAAAATGTCTTTCCATTATAGCCATTTTATTGCTTTCGTATCAACTAGAAGCACAGGAATCACGCTTTGCGATCATACCCAAACCTAGCGAGATGATTGCACAAAATGGCGAGTTTTCTTTAAATCCCCAGACGCTGATCTACATAAATAAGGAAAATCGTTCTGAAATACAGGAATTTGTAAAATTGATTAAAACCGCAACAGGATTTGATCTTAAAATCGAACAAGAAAATGCCCGTAAAAAAGGAATTCACTTTGTTCTTGATCAGCAATTAAAAAACGTACCGCAAGAAGGGTACACATTGGATATTAAATCGGATAACATCATTGTTAAAGCTGCATCTGCGACTGGTCTGTACTATGCGACACAAACGTTGAGGCAACTGTTACCTAGTACAATTGAAAAGCAATCTATCGTCCAGAATGGCCTATGGACTGTTCCAAATCTGTCGATTACAGATGCTCCGAGGTACCATTGGCGCGGATATATGCAGGATGCAAGCCGTACATTTTATAGTGTAGATGTGATCAAAAAATACTTGGATGTCATGGCGCTCTATAAAATGAATACTTTCCACTGGCACTTGACTGACGATCAAGGCTGGCGCATTGAAATCAAAAAGTATCCCAAATTAACATCCGAGAAAGCGACTGTTTTCCACCACACCACCCATCAACCTGCCGAACGCAGCGGATTCTACACGCAGGAACAAATTAAAGAGGTAGTTGCTTATGCCAAAGCACGCCACATCACGATTGTCCCTGAAATTGATGTACCCGGACACTCTTGGCCTAATATTTTGGTATATCCGGAATTGGGAGTTAATCAGAACAGTTACCCTAATCATGTGTTTCCATTTGTTTCTTCATGGGGATATTGGGGCAATCAATTTACTCCCAACACATTAGATCCCACTAAAGAAATTGTTTACCAATTTCTTGACGATGTGTTTACTGAGGTTGTAGGACTATTTCCTGGACAATATATTCACTTTGGTGGTGATGAAGTTCGCCACGATCTGTGGGAAAAGGAACCTCATGTCACGGATTTCATGAAAAAAAATAATCTTAAAACAGTTACCGAATTACAGAGTTATTTTGTCAAGCGTGTATCTCATATCATCAGCAGCAAAGGCCGAAAACCAATGGGATGGAATGATATTCTGGTGGATGCTAAAAATCTACCGAAAGAAACTGCTATCATGAGTTGGTTAGGTGCGGATGCTATTAAGCAAGCTGTGAAAAATGGATTTGAAAGCGTGGCAACTCCTACTGCACCTATGTATTTTGATATCACACAAGCTGACCGGGATGATGGGACGATGAGCGATCTTGCTTATGGCAATATCAATACCATAGCACGTGTTTATCAATATGACCCCAGTCAGGGTCTCAGTCCAGAAGAGGAAAAGCTGATTTTAGGTGTTCAAGCAAATCAATGGACAGCTCTTCCACAAGAGGTGAAGGATATGAATGTACAAAATTTCCCTCGGTTACTTGCTGTTGCTGAAACAGGATGGACAGCTCAAAGTAAAAAAGACTTTAGTGATTTTTCTCTTCGTTTGGATCAACATTATGATCGATTGGATGAATTGAAAGTTGATTATTATAAAAACGGGGGATATACTGTAGCAAAATGGAGTCCCGCTACAGTTACTGAGCAGTTTAAAGAAATGACAATTGATGTGACTAAAAAGGTGTATACTACAGGCCGCGTGCAAGCTGGTTTCTTTTTTACAGGTGGAAAAAACTTTTTAGAGATCGATGGTGTCGAACTATTGGAGAATGGAAAAGTCATCGCCGTAGATGATCACCATGCATTAGCTGATAAATTTAGAGGTACCAATAAAATCAAGCCTTTTTTCTACAATTTTGAAGTTAAACAATACCATCCAAATGCAACATATACAATTAGGGCTCTAGTCAGAAGTGTTGGCGGTACGGATTCAAATGGAAATTTTACATTCAATCTGAGTCCCTATCAACCCTTTACCGTATCTGAACCAAGATAAAAGTCTGAAAAAAACTAAAAAAGCTCTAA
>NZ_DJTA01000002.1:51255-97360 GCF_002440335.1 Sphingobacterium sp. UBA6320
TTAGAGCTTTTTTAGTTTTTTTTATCTTATGATGAAGGCCATTCTATTTTTTAATACCAATAATAGTGATCTCATCCATTTGAGATTCAGGTATAGTTTTTACCGAATCGTGGTTATTTTTCACTTTAATGCTGACTCCCTTAATTGTTTTTCCGTTATCACTTTTTAATGTAGTCGAATTTCCGGAGGTTTCCTTTTTTGTTGTTACGATGATGACGCCATTTTCTGCTTTGGCTCCATAAAGCGCAGTTGCAGAAGCATCTTTTAAAACTTCTATACTTTCGATATGATCAGGTTGAATTGAACTTATTTCACCCTCATAGATTTTTCCATCAACTAGATATAAGGGGTCATTAGCCAATCTATCTCTTTTATGAATAGTAATCCTTGGTGAAGTGGTGCTCACGAAAGTTGCAGAAGTTCTTTGCTTAATTTCAATTCCGTCATTTTTATTCTTCAAGCTACTAGTAGATTCTGAGGCTGTTGGTGCTGAAAATTTTTCCGCAGAGGATTTGGTCGTTATAAATATCACTCCATTCTTCGCCTTTTCACCATATTTAACTGTAGCAACCTGATCTTTAACCACACTAATTTCTTTTATATGATATGGATCAATACTACTGATATCATCAGCTTGAGTCTCTTTTCCATCCACTATATATAAGACATCCTTACCTAAAGATGAATTACCTCTTATTATAACAGTTTTCACCTCATTACTTTCAGTTGTTTTAAAAGAAGCATCTACTATTGCACTTCCTCTGATAACAGTATCGGTGTTTAACTTAAAACCGATTACTTTTCCTTTTAATGTATCTGGCTTGGTATCGATTACTTTCTCTATGGTATCAACAGGTTTTTGAACCTCTGATACGACAGGTGCTAAAGTCATTTCCTTAGCCGCATCTACCGCTTCTGTAATCTTCGCTTCAGCTTTATTTAAAGTAAATGCTGCAGCAGTTAATACAAATACAGGCAGCATAAAAGCATATTTGCTCATTTGTATTTTTGCTGATCGTTTTTTATTCATCATCATAATCCTTCTTTTTAAGGCTTTAAAACTAAATTGATTCCCTAATGTAGCAGCACCCCCACTACTGTTGACACGCAACAGGCTATATTGATATGCTTGTTTATCGACTCCATGGTTAAGTACTTGTTGGTCTGTCAAAAATTCTAAATTTTCACGTATCCCTTTCCGCATCAACCAGACTAAAGGATTGAACCAACTACTGATTAAAGTAAATTCGCTGATCAAAATATCAATAGAGTGCAGACCTTTAACATGGATATCTTCGTGTTTAAAAATATCCAATAATTCAGGTTCGTCATGATGGTCTCGATTGACATAGATTTTATTCAGAAATGAAAAAGGAACAATAGGTATAAAAACATTTCTAAAAAGATAAGATTGCCATTGTGCAGGTTCCGAATAGATATGAATGCGCAACAAACTGATCATCTGGATCAAAAACCGTATAAATAAAACAGCAATACCTATACCCAATATGATAATCAATATGTTATTTAAAGTGAAAAATGATTGCTCAACATCTTGATCCAAAAACATAGACCAATCCATCGCGATCTCCCCAACGGATGGAATGGGTTTACTAAACCAAGATTGTATGTCAAGAAACGGATATACAAATGAAAAGACAATACCTGTCAACAAGTACACCCGATTGAGCATATAAAATGTTAGGTTTTTTAATAAAAATGCATAACCTAAGTAGACAACAGTAAGTAATACATTAATTTGAATAGCATAATTTAGGATATTTTCCATACTTATTCGCTTTTGTTATCTTTAATCATCTGCATGATTTCTTCCAATTCAGATGCAGAAAGTTTTTCTTCTTTTACAAAGAATGACACCATCTCTTTGTATGAATTCTTGAAATAATCTCCAACAAAGGAGTGCATAAATTTTTCCTTGTAATCCTCTTCAGATATAAGGGGCTCATATCGATTGGCATTTGCATATTTAACAGATTTGACGAATCCCTTTTTTTCTAAATTTTTAACTGTAGAGGCCAATGTGGTGTAAGGCATTTTCTCTCCTTTAATATGATCTAAAATCTCCTTCACGAAACATGCCTTAAGATTCCAAATTGCTTGCATCGCTTGTTCTTCTTGTGCTGTTAACTTTTCCATATCTGATTATTAAACTACTAATTATACACAAGTCTACGAATAAATCGTAACAAACAAAAGAAATATTTTATTTTTTTCTTTCGATAGTCACATACGGCTACTTGTCTCCTATAAAAGTAAAACAAAAAATGCTTGCAAGCTTTCAGCTTACAGAGCTGTCCTATACCCTATTTGTGCAAGCAAGATTTAGGCGTACTCCAGTGTAATCATCCGACAACAAAAGAAGGATATGACATAAACTTTTGCCAGATTTAATGTGCATAAAAGATACATTTGTGAATAATAAAACTCTTATAAAGCTCTTCGCTATTGTGACAATATTGTTAATCCATGAAATCGCATCTATTTTTTTATAGATTTGGAGCAATACATGACATCACAATAAGGCTATATGGATTTCGATTTTAGACTAAAAGTATTTTATGTTGCAGCTCATACACTCAACTTCACCAAAGCAGCATCGGAACTGTTCATTTCTCAGCCTGCAGTGAGTAAAAATATTCAAGAAATTGAAAATTCAATAGGTACTGCTCTATTTGAAAGGTTAGGAAATCGTTTAGCGCTTACCCCTGCTGGAAAAATCCTCTATCATCATGCACAAATTATTTTGGAGCAATATAATCTGGCGACATATCAAATCAACGAAATCATTGGAAAGGAAAATGGAAATCTTTTACTCGGCATAAGTACGACTATATCCCAGTATGTCATACCTAAAATGCTAGTAGCATTTAATCAGCATTTTCCACAAAATGAAATTAAGGTGATCCAAGCAAATTCAAAACGTGTTGAACAGTTGCTGATAAAAAATGAGATTCATCTAGGTATTACAGAAGGATTGCCCGATAATAGATCGTTAAAATTTATTCCTTATATCAAAGATGAAATTGTTTTGGTCACCAGATGCAATAATATGATATGCAATGAGGATAAATATGCGCTTAACGATATCTACAAACTAGCTCTCGTCTTTAGAGAGGCAGGTTCTGGTACGCGCGATATTATTGATCGGAAATTGAAAGAAGCAGGAGTTTCTATACAACACCTTCATACAGAAATTACCTTATCTTCTTCTGAAAGTATAAAGCGTTATCTCAAATATAGCCATGCTGCAGCATTTTTATCCATTCATGCTATCCAAGAAGAACTTAAAAATGGTGAACTCAAAATTATAGAATTTGATAATTTCAGTATAGAACGTTATTTCTATATCACACATCTTGTCGGCGGCTTAACCGGTCTACCTATTAAATTTATGAACTTTATACAGCAGCATAAAGGTAAAATCTACTCATAACCATATGTTATGAGTAATAATAATTTTGAATTATAGTGTTGCTTTCGATTCAGCTACTTTTGTTTTAAACCCAAGTATGAATGGAAGAGGAAATAAAAAAAATTAGGAGAAGTAGTAGTACCATTATGGTGATCACGAGTATATTAGTATGCTTTATCATTTTATTTGCTTACATGACAAATGCTCTGCCTGATAAGTCTTCTCCCAAAGAGCATAAAAGTGAAGAAATGATCACACATGTGGATCAATTAAAACGAAGTCCCTATGAGCAAACTAACGAAGATAAGATGGCAAATTATGGGGAAAAATTGATTCGGGAGACTTACAATTATTTTTATCAGAAAAATGGAACAAAAATCGGTAATCATTTAGCTTGTACCAATTGTCATCTCAATGGTGGCACAAAATCATTTGCTGCACCTTACGTTGGTCTAACGGGTGTTTTCCCTATTTACATCGGAAGAGAAGATAAAATAGAATCGTTAGAAGAACGTATCAATGGTTGTTTTGAACGCAGTATGAATGGTCATGCTATTGATGTCAACAGTACTGAAATGAGATCCATAATTACTTATATCAAATATATCAGCAAAAATGTACCTATTGGAAAAAGAATTGCTGGTCAGGGATTTGTGAAAGTCACCATTCCAGAACGGGCCGCCAATCAAAAAAATGGTGCTGCCGTATTTCAACAACAGTGTCAAAGTTGTCATGGTGCAAATGGGGAAGGTCAAAAACTTACAGATAGTAGGGGTTATCAATATCCACCATTATGGGGTGATGATTCCTACAACGATGGTGCAGGAATGGCACGCGTGTTGACGGCAATGAAATTTATTAAAGGGAATATGCCTTTAGGTGCTACACATGACAATCCCATCTTAACAGATGAGGAGGCATATGATGTAGCAGCATATATCAATTCTTTTTCGAGACCTATCAAAGCAAATAAAGAAAAAGACTATCCCAATTTAGCTAAGAAACCAAAGGACTCTCCTTACCCACCCTACAACGATAAAATTAGTGCAATACAACATAAATTTGGACCTTTTAATTTTTAAAAAATGAATAAAACGATGATGATCATGATCATTTCTCTACTAAGTGTAGGGAAATTATCCGCTCAGACCCCAGAGGAATTGACTAAAAATGCTTCATTTCAGGGAGCTATTGCCGAAAAGAAAGCTTATCATACGATCTATCAATTGGATAGTAACGATCCTAAAACGATTGAAAAAGCGATTCGAAATATCAATAATGTATTAGATGATCCAAGATTAAAGGGAAAATTAACAGTAGAGCTCATTACTTTTTCTGGAGGAACGGAGGCTTTTCTAAAAAGCACGTCTAAATATGAGGAACAATTCAAAAAGCTAATTGCCCGAGGTGTTATTGTAGCACAATGTACCAATTCGCTAAAGGAAAGAAACCTCACGAAAGAACAGCTTTTTGACTTTATCGGTTATGTACCGAGTGGTAACGGTGAATTGATCATCAGAGCTCATCAAGGATGGAATATTGTTAAACCATAATTAAGGACAACACATGAAAATATTCTTTCAAACACTTCTTGCTTTTCTGCTAGGAACAGCATTTACATATGCCCAAGATTACCAATTTCATCCCCCATGGAATACACCACCTGAATCTGCAGTAAATTTTACGATTCCAGGCATTGATAATATTCCTGATCTATACGGTGAGATCGAAAACCCACAATTGGTTATTTTCTTTGCAGGAAATCAGTTTATGGTTATTGACGATCTCATCAAAACGTTTAAAAAGGAATACCCACAGTATGAACGTATTTTTGTAGAAACACTTCCTCCTGGAATTTTAGCTAAACAAATACAGGGTGGATCTTTGACGATTGGTAATCTGAAGATCACCCATACACCTGATATCTATACGGCTGGTCAAAGAAGGATCACCGAAATGGCAGACTACTTCGATCACACAATTGCATATGCGACCAATAAACTGACCCTTATGGTTCCTAAAGGAAATCCAAAAAACATCAAGTCTTTAACAGATCTGAAACGCAAAGATGTTCGCATCAGTATGCCAAATCCAGCATGGGAAGGGGTTGGAGAACAAATAAAAACGGCTTATCGGAAAGCAGGCGGAGAAGAACTCATTCATGCTGTTATGAAAGAAAAAGTAGCCGATAAATCAACTTACCTCACTAAAATTCATCATCGGGAAAGTCCTTTGAGAATACTAGAGGGACAAGCTGATGTGGCTCCGGTATGGTATTCTGAAGCCTACTTTCAAAAGATAAAAAATCATCCAATTGAAAGTATTGCTATTCCAGATCATGAAAATATAACGGCAAAATACATGGCTGGTAAATTAAAAAAATCAAAAAATAAGCAGGCCGCAACTGATTTTATGACTTATCTACAGTCATCATCGGCTAAAAATATCTATAAAAAATATGGTTTTCAAGTTGATTAAAAACTAAGCTTTTTTAAAATCAATTTTACTGTAAAAGAATAACATATGGATCCTTACTATGGAGCGGAAAACGATCAATCTCCGATCGTGTAGATCTCTTATATTATACTTAAAAAATTATATTTTTAACTTTTTTATCCATCTAAAACTTTTGGATAACCAAATGGCAGTTATGAGTAAAAACTGCCATTTGTAATTAAAATTAAAGTCAAAAACAAGCGGATTATGGCATTATTATTACGAAAATCTAGTATATTAGCTATCAATTTTATTACATTTGCATAAACACATGATAACATAAGAAGCTTATGTCTGAAACAGCATCTATTATTTTAAATGGTTCGTCATACGAATTTCCAGTTGTTACTGGTACAGAAAACGAAAAAGCAGTTGACATCTCTAAATTGAGAGATCAATCTGGATATATTACTTTAGATCCAGGTTTTAAAAACACAGGAGCAGCAAAAAGTGCCATTACTTTCCTAGACGGTGAAACCGGTATTTTGAGATACCGCGGATATCCTATTGAACAATTAGCTGAAAAATCGACTTTCTTAGAAGTTGCTTATCTATTGATATACGGAGATCTTCCTACAAAAGCCGTTTTAGAACAATTCCGCACGGACATCAAATCACAAATGATGATCCATGAAGACATGAAGAACTTCTTTGCAGGTTTTCCTTCAAAATCTCATCCAATGGGACAATTATCATGTCTAGTTGGTGCTTTATCGGCATTCTATCCAGAATCTTTAGATCCTAACCCTACACCAGAAGAAGAAGATAAAACAATCATCAATTTATTGGCAAAAATGCCGACTATTGTTTCTTGGATTCAAAAGAAATCTTTAGGTCATCCTGTTGTCTATCCTAAAACTAATTTAGGCTATATCGACAATTTCTTAAATATGATTTTTGGAGAAGTCAATCAAGATAAGACTTTTGATCCTGTTGTCATTGATGCTATGCATAAATTGTTGATTTTACATGCTGACCACGAACAAAACTGTTCGACTTCTACGGTACGTATCGTAGGTTCTTCAAATGCAAATTTATACGCATCGGTATCTGCCGGTATCAATGCGCTTTGGGGTCCATTACACGGTGGTGCTAATCAAGCTGTCATTGAAATGCTGGAAGCAATCAAAAATGATGGTGGTGATGCAGAAAAATATTTAGCAAAAGCAAAAGATAAAAATGATCCTTTCCGTTTAATGGGATTTGGTCACCGCGTTTACAAAAATTTCGATCCTCGTGCTAAAATTATTAAAAAAGCATGTGATGATATTCTAGAAAAATTAGGAGTGAATGATCCTGTTTTAGATATCGCGAAAAAATTGGAAGAAGCTGCATTAAACGATCAATACTTTATTGACAGAAAATTATATCCAAACGTCGATTTCTATTCGGGAATTATTTATCGCGCATTAGGATTTAATTCGGAAATGTTTACCGTATTATTTGCATTAGGTCGTCTTCCGGGATGGATCGCACAATGGAAAGAAATGCGTGAAAACAAAGAGCCGATCGGCCGTCCAAGACAAGTTTACACTGGACAAACAGAACGTAATTATGTTGAAATTACACAACGTTAATCGTTAAAATATTTCTATAAAAAAGCATCTTTTAAGATGCTTTTTTTGTTTCTAAAAACAAATGTCTATTAAACCAGTATATAATTTGTTTTTCCTGCTCTTAATTCATACCTTTTACTTAAATTTGCCTACTAGAATTTCACTTATTCATAATCATTACAAATAAGACTTGTTAGATTTATTTATCCATATCCTTGTTCCTGTCGCTATATTCATGTTTATAGCGATCTTCACGTTGTTTGCAGTATATGCTGAACGTAAAATAGCTGGGTTTGTTCAAGACAGACTTGGTCCTATGGAAACTGGAAAATATGGTTCTCTCCAAACCATTGCTGATATCTTAAAACTGCTACAAAAGGAATTAATCACTCCACTCTTAGCTGATAAAATTTTATTCCGTCTGGCTCCGATCATTATTTTCGTGGCCGTTTTCACGGGGTTTTCTGTTATGCCCTGGTCACAAGATTTTATTCCCGTCAATACACATACGGGTTTATTCCTTATTATGGCCATTGTATCCATTGATGCAATCGGGATTTTAATGGCAGGCTGGGGTTCCAACAATAAATTTTCATTACTGGGTTCGATGCGTGCCATTGCACAGATGGTCTCCTATGAAATCCCTGTTGGCTTATCATTGATCGCTGCTGTTATGCTGACACAAACATTAAACTTAAATGATATTGCAACCAATCAAGGCGTACTGGCAACAGAAGAAATCAAATTTTTAGGTATCTGGTCGATCAAAAATGTTGGTGGAATATTCGCGTGGAATATCTTTCAGGCTCCACATATGATCGTCACCTATATCATCTTTTTTATCGCGACATTGGCAGAATGTAACCGTGCCCCATTTGATATACCCGAAGCAGAATCAGAATTAGTAGGTGGTTTTCATACCGAATATGGAGGGATACAATTTGCATTCTTATTTTTAGCTGAATATGCGATGATGTTTTTAGTGTCTATGTTGGGAGTGGTCATCTTCTTAGGGGCTTGGAACACTCCTTTACCTAATATTGGCGCATTGAAGCTTGCCGATTGGACAACAGGCTTTGCTTGGGGAATATTTTGGACATTTTCAAAGTCGCTTTTTTTAGTTGGTGTGCAGATGTGGATCCGCTGGACATTACCTCGTTTACGTGCAGACCAACTGATGAATTTATGCTGGAAAGTATTAACACCACTAGCATTTCTATGTATGGCAATCTCTGCAATCTGGAGAATTTTAGTAATTGTTTAATTTGGTTAAATTGATATGATATTCAAAACGGCTTTTCATGCATTAACGACTGCTTTCAAAGGATTATCTCTGACAGTAAAGCATCTATTTGGTGCTCGTAAGGCGCGTCAAGAACTGGATATTACAAAAGATAATTATTTTGATAAGCAGGAAGGTATTGCGACAGTTCAATATCCCAAAGTCAAAATGCCCATTCCTGAAGTTGCACGCTATCAACTTGAAGTTGAAATTGACGATTGTATCGTCTGTGATTTATGTGCCAAAGCCTGTCCTGTCGACTGTATTGCAATTGAGGCCATCAAATCGCCAGAAGCGATAGGAAAAACTTCTGATGGCAGTGTCAAACGATTATATCCAGCAAAGTTTGATATTGACATGGCTAAATGCATGTACTGTGGATTGTGTACCGTGGTCTGTCCAACAGAATGTATTGTTATGACCAATCAATATGATCGTAGTTCAACCAAACTGACCGATTTAATTTATGGGTTTTCGGACATGACAGATGATCAGGTAGCGCAAAGAAAATCGGAATGGACTAAATTTCAAGCTGAAAAGGAGGCAGCAAAAGCAAAATAATGAATATAGAACTTTTTTTATTTTACGCTTTCGCAACCCTAGCTGTCGGTTCAGCTATATTGGTGGTGAGTTTAAAAAATATAGCACGGGCCCTATTTTTATTTTTTGTAGTATTATTCGCTATGGCGGGTCTTTACTTATTTGCCTTAGCCGATTTTGTCGCGATCACACAGATCATGGTCTATGTCGGTGGTGTACTTATTTTGTTATTATTCGCCTTTATGCTTTCGAATAAAGAATTGCTCAACGATCTACAACAGACTACGGGATCTTTGTTTTCGCTCCCTACATGGAAAGTACTTCCTTTGATCTTGGCGTTTTTAGGAATGATGATTTTCGGTATTATAGAATGGCAACAGACCCCTACGGTGTGGATGACTACAGCTATTGAAAATAATACCGTTATCAAAAGCACAGATAATAATATCCATCAACTGGGTATTAAATTTATGACTCAATATGTGTTGCCTTTTGAAGTGATATCCATCTTTTTGATGATGGCTTTAATAGGTGCATCGCATTTATCACGAAAGGATTTACAAAAATGATCACCTTAACACACTTTTTAGTTGTTTCAGCTTGTATCTTTTGTATCGGCCTATATGCTGTATTAGCAAAAAAGAATGCGATTATGATTTTGGTGGGTATTGAATTGATGATCAATGCTGCTATTCTCAATTTTGTTGCTTTTGGTAAGTATGACAAGATCAATTATAGTGGGCAGATATTTGCCTTATTTGCAATTGTATTAGCTGCAGCTGCGGTTGCAGTTGGGTTAGCTATTATTCTCAACGTATACCGCTACTACAAAACCGTTAATCCGGATCAAATTCGGGAATTAAAAGATTAACATTGGACTTTTTATTAAACATATCGCCTATTTGTACTGCACTTTTAACTGTAGTCATCCCTTTATTGGCTTTTTTATATCAAGCTATTGTTGGTAAAAAAGACCAATCAGGTCTCGTTGGGACGTTAGCGATTATATTCAGTTTTGTCTTCAGCTTACTGACATTTCTTGATGTATGGAATGCCATGCCCCTATCCTCTGAAATCACCTGGTTTAAAATAGGCAACACGACATTTACGGTTGGTATATTGCTGAATAACCTCAGTTCGCTGATGCTGCTTCTGGTTTCCACCATAGCAGTTCCTGTTCATATTTATTCGAAATCCTACATGCACGGCGATGCTGGAATACACCGTTATTGGATGTATCTCAGTTTATTCTGTTTCGCAATGCTCGGACTTGTCATCATGAACAACTTACTGCTCATGTACGTATTTTGGGAACTTGTTGGCTTTGCATCCTATTTATTGATTGGATTCTGGTATACCAAGGATGCTGCTGTACAAGCCAATAAAAAAGCTTTTTTAGTCAACAGAATCGGTGATTTGGGATTCTTAATTGGTATAGCCATTGTCTACTCGCAATTTGGCACTTTAAATCTCGTCACATTATTTGG
Source organism: Sphingobacterium sp. UBA6320 (assembly GCF_002440335.1). Classification (NCBI taxonomy): domain Bacteria; kingdom Pseudomonadati; phylum Bacteroidota; class Sphingobacteriia; order Sphingobacteriales; family Sphingobacteriaceae; genus Sphingobacterium; species Sphingobacterium sp. UBA6320. The sequence goes on from NZ_DJTA01000002.1 coordinate 62,050, forward strand.
AAACGATGGTTTGATTGCGAACACAACTATTGAAAATGGACTCTGGATATCACCATACAACAGTATGGATGCGATCTGGTTAACGGTAACTGGAATTTCGTTTTTCTTAGGGGCCATGGCAAAATCAGCGCAATTTCCACTACATGTCTGGTTACCTGATGCCATGGAGGGTCCTACCTCCGTTTCTTCATTAATACATGCTGCGACCATGGTTGCCGCGGGAGTATTTTTAATGAGTACCTTATTTCCGCTTTTTAATGATACTGTACTTTTGATCATGGTTATCATTGGTACGATAACGGCTACTACTGCAGCGTACTTTGCGTTAGCGCAGTATGATATCAAAAAGATATTAGCCTTTTCTACGATTTCACAACTGGGCTATATGATGGTGGGTATCGGTATCGGTACTTGGGATGCAGCGATGTTTCACTTATTGACTCATGCCTTTTTCAAGTGTTTACTGTTTCTATGTGCTGGAGCTGTCATCCATGAGATGGCACATCTTAAAGTACATCATAAACTTGATTTTGACCCTCAAGATCTGCGTAACATGGGGGGACTACGTCAATATATGCCTCAAACATTTATTTTAATGACCGTTGCTTCACTAGCACTCGCAGGATTTCCCCTGACTTCAGGCTATCTATCTAAGGACAGTATTATTATTTCTGCATTTGAATGGGCAGCAGCAAAAGGTCCCATCTTTCAGATCGTACCGACAATTTTGATTATCGTCAGCATCATGACTGCATTTTATATTGGACGTCTCATTTTTAAAGCCTTCTTTTCGGAGTTACGCATTAAAAATTTATTGGGGTCATCAGTTCATTTGAATGACTCTCCTAAATTGATGCTCTGGCCCATGTACTTCTTAGGAATTTGCTGTTTCTTTCCCCTATTTTCCATAAACCCCATTTCCTACCATGATGCATGGGTCATGGATGGATTGCTTGTACAGTATCCCTATGAAACTAATCATACGGCACATCTTATTATTCCAATAATCTTAACTGCTGGTGCATTATCGGTATGGGTATTGGGATGGAGATGGTATGCTCAAGGACAATATCCACTGCATGCCAATAGCCTTGCTAATCGAATATCTTTCAATCAGGGTTATCTCAATCTTTTTAATGAGAAAGTTATAGTCAACGGTGTGTTGAATTTAAGTAAATTTTCTTATTGGATAGATCGCCATATTGTTGATGGTTTCATTCATATATTTACAAAATTAATCCAGCAAATAGCCCTTTTGAGTCATTGGTTGGATAAAAACATTGTTGATGGCCTTGTTAATGCTTTTGGGAAAATTGCACTTACATTAGGAAATTTTGCACGGTCAGCACAGAATGGAAAACTACAGACCTATTTATATTCTGTTTTTTTACTTGTTATAGTTGGTTTAGTTTATCTTTTATTACGTTAGAAAATGCCTACACTATCCTTATTAATCTTTTTACCTCTTCTAGCCACAGCGATCATACTTGCGCTTCCTAGTCGATTCAAAGATGTTTATAAATACATTGCCCTTGCTATAACTGCTGTACAGCTTGTTTTGGCAGGAATGGCTTATTTCTCCTTTAACCCCACTTCAACTGGTATCAATACATTAGCTGGGTATCAATTGGTCGAACAGCTACCTTGGATCCGACTGGATTTGGGCACTACTGGAAAATTAGAAATTGATTACTTATTGGGTGTAGACGGTATATCGATGCCCTTATTGGTATTAAGTACATTTGTGATGTTAATGGCTATCGGTGCTTCTTGGAATATGAAGAAAAGCCTGAAGGGGTACTTTGCCTTATTGATGTTATTGAATATGGCGGTGATCGGTATCTTTTGTGCTTTGGATTTCTTCTTATTTTACCTCTTCTATGAAGTGATGCTACTGCCCCTGTATTTCTTGATTGGTATATGGGGTGGAGAACGACGAGAGTATGCTGCGATGAAATTCTTCATCTACACCTTATTTGGTTCTGTATTTATGCTGTTGGTTATTGTTGGTCTTTATTTTTCTGTCATTAATCCAGTAACAGGTGCTCATACCTTTAGTATGATCCATATGATGAATCCAGATAACTATGTGGATGGCTCTATATTTGCGCTTGATGGTTATCAAGAAATATTTGGTATATCTGCCCGCTTAATTGGTTTTATCGTACTTTTCTTTGCTTTTGCCATTAAAGTCCCCATTGTTCCGCTACATACTTGGTTGCCTGATGCCCACGTGGAAGCTCCAACACCGGTATCGATCATATTAGCCGGTATATTATTAAAAATTGGTGGATACGGTATCATACGCGTTTGCTTTAGCATCTTCCCTGATGCTGCAGCACAAAGTAACTGGTGGCTGGGTCTCATTGGTGTCATTTCTATTTTATATGGGGCTTTTAACGCTTTGGCTCAAAAAGATTTAAAACGTCTGATTGCCTATTCTTCCGTATCACATATGGGCTTTGTGTTGCTTGGCTTAGCATCATTTACTACAGAAGGTATCTCTGGAGCAATGTTCCAAATGATTAGCCATGGCTTTCTATCTGCTGCTTTATTCTTTTTAGTCGGTGTGATTTATGATCGTGTGCATGATCGATACATTCCACATTTTAGAGGTTTAGCTACCATTATGCCCAAGTACACAGCCTATGTTGCGATCGCATTTTTTGCTTCACTAGGTCTACCTGGATTCTCGGCATTTATAGCAGAGGCATTTGTTATTATTGGTACATTTAATTCTGCAAGTCTCGGTACTGGTCTTCCGAGATGGATGGCTATAGCGGGTTCTGTTGGTATACTGATGAGTGCTGCTTATCTATTATGGACTCTGCAACGTATGTTTTTTGGACAAACAAGGTTGAAAGGTGGCGACTCTTGGAATATGGCTCTGGTGGACTTAACAGGACGAGAGCAACTCATCCTGTTCCCTACATTAGCACTTGCGTTGATTTTGGGGATATGCCCATTTATTGTATTTGATCAAATGAACGCCTCGGTTATCAATTTGGTTGCATTTATTCAACAGTATAACTAAGAACATGTCAGCATTTGCTTCATCAATTTCATCAATCTTAGATCATATCATTGCAAGTATTCCCCTTTTCAAGCCGGAGCTTACTTTAATGATTGCTTTTGTATGCAGTATCATTTGCAGTTTGTTTGTAGACAAAATATGGAAATTCAGTTCCTTTATCATTACTGTAGCAGGTTTACTCATTAGTTTATTTTTCCTTTTGGATCAGCATCAGTTATTCATTGGTCAATCTGGATTCTTTGAAATGATCAAAATTGATCAATTATCCATTCTATCTCGCATCATCATATCGGTATCGACATTATTCATATCGGTTTTCATACAGCAGCGTTTTTCAAACCAAATTCGCCCAATTGGAGATTTGTATGCGGTCTTGATCACTGCAACCTTGGGACTGCATCTATTGACTCTAAGCAGCAATTGGCTGTTGATCTTTATTGCTATAGAAACTGTATCCATCAGTTCGTACGTGATGGTAGGATACTTTTCCAAAACGAAGTTTGAGGCTGAGGCTGCAATGAAATATGTCCTCTTCGGTTCCATCTGTGCTGCAGTGATGTTATATGGATTATCGCTGATATACGGTTTCACGGGAAACTTAAATTTTGACTCGGCACAACATATACAAGGACTTATTGAAGCTCCTAAAATCATGTGCAGCATCGCATTTCTATTTCTGCTTACTGGCATTGGTTTTAAGTTGAGTTTCGCTCCTTTTCATGTATGGAGTCCCGATGTATATCAAGGCGCTCCGACTCCGATCACTGCTTATTTATCAACTGTTCCTAAAATCGGCGCCCTCGTTCTTTTATCACGTTTATTGGCAAGTTGGACCGCTAGTCCTTTCTATTATTCCGAGTTTCTAACCACGATCATTATCATCATTGCTATCGCCACGATGCTGATCGGAAATTTAGCTGCCTTAAAACAAAAAGATGTGAAAAGAATGATGGCTTATTCTTCTATTGGTCATACGGGTATCTTGTTGATGGTAGCTCTCGTCTATGTCCAGCATGATATCGCTGTCCTATTATTCTATATAACGATTTATGCTTTGATGAATATTGCTGTTTTCATATTGATTGATCAATTGGAAAATGGGATTGGCAACACTAAAATTGAATCCTATACCGGTTTGGGCAAAAAATATCCTCTTCTATTCGTATGCTTCTCAATCCTCTTGATTTCTTTGATCGGATTGCCTCCTACTGCTGGTTTTATCGGTAAACTTCTGGTATTTTCCAAGGTCTTCGAACAATATCAAGTTGTAAATGAAGTGTCCTTACTCATCTTACTTATCGTAGGTGCACTAACATCGGTGATCTCTTTATTCTATTATTTTAAAATTCCTTTACAAGCATTTTTAAGAGAAAATCAAGCAGTTACAGATTTACCCAAATTCAATATCTTTTTAATCTCTATAGCCGTTTCCATTAGTATTGTAGTCATGATTTTGGGTATTTATCCCAGTTTACTATTGAATTTCATAAATTAAGTTACCTATTTCATTTATCATGATATTTCAATTATAAAATAATTTGGAATCAGACAAAAGCGCGTGACTATTGTAAATCCATCATGAAGACCGTCTAAAAGAGATTCTGATGAATAAATTTGTTTTTATATATGACGTAATTAAGATTGTAAATAAAACAAATTTATCTAAGTTTGTAGTATGATAAGTGCATTAGCTAACACTATTTTTCAACGTGCAATCGCAGATTATCACGTTGAAAACGAAATTGATCAAGTTATTCAAAATCCATTTGAATCGTCGTCATTAGAACATTTACTCTATATGAAATGTTGGATTGATACGGTACAGTGGCATATGGAAGATGTGGTCAGAAATCCAGAGATCGATCCTAAAGAAGGTTTATACTGGAAAAGAAGAATTGATGAGTCCAATCAGCACCGCACAGATACAGTAGAATATATAGATAGTTATTATCTTTTAAAGTTTCAGCATATTACTCCAAATGAGGATGCTAAAATCAATACGGAAAGTCCAGCTTGGGCAATTGACCGCTTGTCTATACTTGCATTGAAAATCTACCATATGGAGCAAGAAACATTACGTGAAGATGTCGAGCAAAGTCATATCGATGCTTGTCAAATTAAACTAAATGTATTATTGGAACAACGCATTGATTTGTCTCAAAGTATTGACGAATTGCTTTCGGATATTCAAGCAGGCAAAAAATATATGAAGGTCTACAAACAGATGAAAATGTATAATGACCCAAGTTTAAATCCCGTGTTATATCAGGCAGCTAAATAATGGCTTTACCTTCAAAAATAATTGTTACACGCTTTTCTGCCATGGGAGATGTTGCCATGGTTGCTTCTGTGCTGAAAGAATTTGCAGAGCAATATCCATCAGTCTCCATCATTATGGTCAGTCGTCCGCTTTTTCAAGCCTTTTTTGAAGGAATACCCAATATCAAATTTCATAGTTTTTATCCTAAGGAAAAACATAAGGGATTAAAGGGAATTATAGCCCTGAAGAAAGAATTAGCATCGGAAGGTGCTGATGCTGTTGCAGATCTACATTTTAATTTAAGATCTAGGATTTTGTCGGCTCTTTTTAAGTTCTCTGGCTTACAAGTAAAGCAATTGGATAAAGGGCGTAAAGAGAAAAAAGAACTGACTCGCTTCCCTAACAAGGTTCTGAAACCCTTGAAACCCACTGTTGAACGCTATGCGGATGTATTTCGCCAACTGGGTTTTCAATTTGTACTTCAAAATAAATTAGTACCAAATCAATTGCCATTACCCAATCTAGCACATGCTCTATTTGCTAATGATGACAGTAAAAAAATTGGGATTGCACCATTTGCTCAACATCCCTACAAAGTTTTTTCACTCGAAAAAATGCAAGAGGTAATCAGTTACTTATCGCACAATAATGTGGATGTCTATATCTTTGGAGGCGGTAAAACTGAGCAGACACAAGCAGAAAAATGGCAGGTATTATATCCCAATGTGCATAGTACGATCGGTCGCTTCAAACTCAAGGAAGAATTATCCATTATCTCTAATTTAGATTTAATGATCAGCATGGATTCGTCCGGAATGCATATGGCTTCTTTAATGGGCGTACGTTGCTTATCAATATGGGGGGCAACTCATCCTTTTGCTGGATTTCTAGGATATGGACAAACGATTTCAGACTGCATACAAGTGGAACATCCAAATAGACCTAATTCTGTTTACGGCAATAAGTCCTGCCTTTGTGATGGAACTGAAGCGATCGACTTGGTCTCTTCCGAAATGGTTATTTCAAGCATCAATCAAATTATTTAAATGGGGAAAATTGGATTTATAACGGTACGTTATGGTTTAGATGTAACCGGCGGTGCCGAATTTCATTGTAGAATGCTAGCTGAAAGGTTAGTCAATAAGTATGATGTTGAGGTACTAACCACAACAATAAAAGATTACACAACATTCATTCCTGAATTAAAAGAAGAATGTGATGAAATAAACGGAGTTAAAATTAGACGTTTTAACAATAATCCATTTGACAAGGATCAATACAGAAAATTACAAAAAAAGACAAAAAAAGCAAGAAAAATTAGACGGTTAATTTATCGTTTAAAATTATCTAATATCATTTTCCCCATTTTTCCTATTTGGAATTATCAAAAAGATGCAGAATATAAGTTAATGAAACATCATGGCTTTTATTCTGATAATTTACTAAATTTTATTAAAAAGCATCAAAAGGGATATGATGTTTTGATATTTTTAACGTATGAAAACGCTATAACTCATTTTGGTGCACTTATAGCGCCCGAAAAAACTATTTTGATACCAACAGCTCATTTGGAAAGCATGTTATTTCGCTCTATTAATTCCCACTTATTTACCAAAGTTGGTTTTATAGCATTTAATACTAGTACTGAACAGGAAATGTGCAGAAAAATTTTTCAACACAAACTTGCCTCAAACGAAGTTATATCAGTTGGGGTAGATATTACTCCTGCAAATGTTGATGATATTCAAAAGATAAAAGATAATTTATCCAGTCCCTATTTACTATTTTGTGGAAGAATTGTTGAAGGTAAGCTAAACAATTTTTTAGATTATTTTGTTAGTTTTAAGCACAAATATAAAATAGATTTAAAATTAGTTCTCACAGGTGATTTATTTATGCCAAAAGTAGAACATCCAGATATTATTTATACTGGATTTGTATCTGAATCAGAAAAAACGGCGTTAATACAAAACTCTTTTGCAGTCGTAAACCCCTCAATTTATGAAAGCCTTTCCCTGATAGCACTAGAAGCTTTATCATTAGGAAAAATGGTAATTGCTAATAAACGATGTAATGTAATGATTGAGCATGAAAGTAAAAGTAAAGGTGCTCTAGTATGCTATAAATCAGAAACTGACCTACATAAAATTTTATTTAATTTGCTTAATAATCCTATTATAGTTAAACAAAAAGGTATTGATGGTATGAAATACGTTGAGGAAAATTATAAATGGGATATAATTATAGATAAACTGACAAATTGTATTGAACGAATAAAATCAAAAATATAAATATGCTTAATTTAGGATTTGATGCAAAGCGTTTTTTTAATAATCAGACGGGCTTAGGAAACTATAGTCGTGATTTAATTCGTATTTTACGTGCATACTTTCCTGAAGAGAACTATTTATTATACACTCCGCATCTTGGAAAACAAGAATACGATCAACTTGTCCCAAATCATATTGTAAGACAACCAGGTGGTTTTATTAATAGAACTTTCAAAAGTTACTGGCGAGGAGATGGTATTGTTGAAGACCTGAAAAGAGATATGATTCAAATATTTCACGGTTTATCTGGAGAGATTCCAGTTGGCCTACAGGAAACTTCAATTAAATCTGTAGTGACTATGCACGATTTGATTTTCATACGTTATCCTGAGTTATATAAAAAGATAGATCGTACTGTTTATCACAAGAAGTTCAAATATGCTTGCGAGCATGCTGATCAAATCGTTGCGATCAGCGAACAGACTAAACTAGATATCTGTGAATTTTTTCACATTCCTGAAAATAAAGTTAAAGTCATCTATCAAGGTTGTCATGAATCATTTAAGTCCATTAAAACAGACGAAGAAAAAAATAACTTAATAAGTAAGCTTGGCCTGCCAAGAGATTTTATCTTGAATGTGGGAACAATTGAGTCTCGAAAAAATGCACTGTCAATTGTTAAAGCAATTGTAGATAAAGACATACCCTTAGTGATTGTCGGTAAACCTACAGCATATACAAAAGAAATACATGAATTTGTAGACCTTAACGGCATGCAAAATCGTGTCATCTTTTTACAGGGGTTATCTATGCAGGAATTATCTGTACTTTATAGCATTGCTAAAATATTTGTTTATCCTTCTATATTTGAAGGTTTTGGAATTCCAATTATCGAAGCATTGTATAGCGGTACACCAGTAATTACAACAGCTTCTGGTGTATTCCCAGAAGCTGGAGGTCCATCCTCTTATTATGTCAACCCTAACGATATCGACCAACTGAGTGATGCTATCGATACGATTTTAGATTCACCTCTTCTGCAAGAGAAAATGAGTAAAAAAGGATTGGAATATGCACAACAATTCAATGATGATACCTTAGCGAATCAATGGATGAATCTTTACAGACAACTCGACAATGAAAATAGCATTTTTTAACACTATAAAATCTTGGGGTGGTGGAGAGAAGTGGCATTTCGATGCGGCAGTTCACTTCGCAAACATTGGTCACGAGGTTTATTTTTTTGGTGACTCTAATAGTAGATTAAAAACAAGATTACTTGATTTTCCTGCGATTACTTACATTGCCATTAACCTAAATAATTTTAGCTTCTTGAATCCATTGAAACGGTGTGCTTTAATGTCTAAATTTCAGGAATTAATGATTGAAACCGTTTTAATCAATAATCCAAAGGATTTAAAAATAGCGGCCTATGCTGCACATACAGCTAAAGTTCCACGCATTATTTATCGGAGAGGATCAGCTATTCCGATTAAAAATACATTTTTAAATCAACGTATTTTCAAAAATTATGTGACCGATGTGCTAGCGAATTCACAAGCAACAAAAGAAACAATACTAGCAAACAATAGTCAATTATTTCCAAAAGATAGAATCAAGGTGATCTATAATCCTATTGATATACAAAAATTTGATCGATTAGAATATAAAAGAATCGTTCCAAATCATACAGAAGATGAGTTGATTATTGGAAACTTGGCAAGACTAGCTCCACAGAAAAATCAAAAATTTCTAATTGATTTATCTCTAGAGCTTTCTCAACAAGGTGTTAAGCATCAGATATATATTACAGGAAAAGGAGAGTTGGAGGAGGAATTAAAGAATTATAATACTGAAAAAGGAACTTTGAATAATGTTCATTTTTTGGGATTCACAGATTCACCTAGAAGTTTTTTAATTGATATCGATATTTTTGTATTAAGTTCCCTATGGGAAGGTTTTGGTTACGTTTTAGCGGAAGCATCATTAGCGGAGAAACCAATCATTGCTTTTAATATCAGTAGTAATCCCGAATTGGTCAAAGATCATATTTCAGGTTTTCTAACCGAAACAAATAATATATCACAAATTGTAGAAAAGATAAAAATTTTACAAGACTCAAATCTTCGCCGTAAAATGGGTGATGCTGGCCGCAAGTTTGTATTGGAATCTTTTGATAAAAATAGCATTTACAAACATTTGGAAGAGTATATTTTACAAGGGAAATAAATTTATGGTTTGAGTTTATTAATCTCTCTAACTTTTAGACACTTTATAAAAACATAATAAGAAGAAAGTTTACTCCAATAATATCCTTCTATTCCATTTAAAAAATTAAGGTTTAACAAGTACTTTTTTAAGAACTGTATTTTCGGCTTGACAACCACTTGTAATAAGGAATAATTTTTACCTTTTTTTAAAGCCTTTTGGGCATTAAGGCTAGTATATTTATTTACCGTATTCATATAGGCCTCATAAGATGCATAACTATCATGTAACAAATAGCCGTCTAAAATTTCAGTTTTTCCCTCAGATTTTAATACTTCATGAACAATATCTTGAGTAAAACTTGCTCGATCAGAAACTAACCGTAAAATTTTTCTTGCTGACTCATCACCATATTTAAAGATCTTACCCATGAAGACCTGTCTCCTTTTGATATAATATGCCTTACAATCTGTATTATTCAATAGGACTTGTTTAATACTTGTTATTAACTGATCGTCCAATACTTCATCAGCATCCAAAGACAATTTCCATTGATATTGACAAGCTTCCAATGCTGTTTGCTTCTGTTTACCAAAACCTTCAAATTTTTTAGTAATTACCTTTGCTCCAAATTCGTTCGCAATAGCAACTGTACGATCTGTGCTAAAAGAATCCACAATAATGATTTCATCACACCATGTTAATTTTTCAAGTGTTTTGGGGAGATTTTTCTCTTCATTATAGGTGATAATAAATGCGGAAATCTTGTTTTTAGGCATATTATTTGAATTATGAGCAACTTTACAATACAAAAATATAAAATTCCAATGAAAAGTAATATTTACATTAATTAACATTATTATTGTAACATAAACAAGACAATTCTCGTTATATGAATATAAAAGAGATTGTACTACCATGCATAAGATGAATATGAGTATTAGTTTAATAATTTCAACATATAACTGGCCTGAAGCATTGGGCTTAGTATTGGACAGTGTTGCATCTCAAACAAGAATTCCCGATGAAATTATAATTGCTGACGATGGATCTGATGCTAGGACAAGTAAATTGATTGCAAATTTTGAGTCAAAACACAATCTCAACATCAAACATATCTGGCATGAAGATAAAGGTTTTAGAAAATGTATTATCTTGAATAAAGCACTTCATGCAAGCACATCATCTTATATAATAGAAATTGATGGCGATATCATTTTGAATAAACATTTTATTAATGATCATTTAAAGGCCGCCGAAAAAGGTTTTTTTATACAAGGAAGCCGATCTATGATAGGAGAAACAAGATCGAAGCAAATCTTAACAACTAAGAAGTGTAAACTCCATGCATTTTCGGCAGGTATGGTTACGCGTTTTAATGCTATCCGTTTTCCTTTACTATCTACAATATTCAAAACTGATCCAACAAGTTCCCATAATGTTAAAGGATGTAACTTAGCCTTCTGGAAAGAAGATTATATCAATATAAACGGATATTTTAATGGTTTTGAAGGATGGGGATGGGAAGATTATGAATTTGCTGAACGATTGATTAATTCAGGTGTTAAAAAGAAAAGATTGAAATGGGCTGCTGTTTGCTACCACCTTTTCCATCCGCTTAGCTGCAGAGCTAACTTTATACCAAATGAAATGATTTACCAGGAAACTGTAAGAGAAAGAATCATTCGCAGAACTCCAGGCTACAGCGAAGTTCAATACAGTTGAGAAAATAATGGAAGTATAATGTAATCAATAGCACACTATACTTCCATAAAAATTTTATCAAGAAACTGTGTTTCTAATTTGGGATGATGATGTTTTTCAAAATATGAGCGCGCCTCAATTTGATGTTGAGTATAAAATGTCTGATCTGATAATAATTTTAAAATATATCTCGCAAATTCCTTTTCTTCATTTGCGATTAAACATCCATTTTGTGACTTATTAACCAAACCATCTACACCTCTTCGAGTTGTTACAACAGGCAACCCATAAGATAATGATTCTAATACTTTTATTTTAACTCCTGTGCCAGTTAACATTGGACAAATTGTAATTTTAGACTGTTTGTAGATCGCATCTAGATCATTAACAAGACCTAGTTTAACAATATTTGCTTCATCCTGAATTTTCGAGCATATCTTACCGACAATATATATTTTAACATTACCTAATAAAGGTAGTACACGATTTATAAACCATTGTATGCTATTGACATTATGCTGATTATCACTAGCTACATACAAAACCGAATACTTGATAGGAGCTGCTAAATCATTACTATTTACAGCAGACGAAACAGGTACTAATTTAACATTTGAATTAGTAAATTGATCGAAAATATAATGTTCTTCAATGGAATAGGTCCAAATTTCATTATACTTTTTCAAAACATTCATTTCGTTTCTAAAAAGCTTTCCAATATCAAAATCTATACTATCTTCATAATTGATTTTATACTGCAATGTCATAAAATCATGCGTGTCTAAAATGAAATAAGGTCCTTGAATATCATCAATTATATTTCCCCAAGTAGAATAACTAATCATCACGATATCATAATGGTTATCTTGAATTTCTTTTTTAAAAAGACCTCTAAAATAAGGTGTTGTAAGATCTAAGGTATTCTTATTAAAAGCTCTATTTAATTCCTTTGGAATTTTGTCATTAATCAAATATTTAAACAAATTTGATTTGGACATTTTTAATTGAAAAATCTTTAGATTTAAATCAGGATATTTCAATTTAAATACCTGTTCACTCTCCTCGTCCCAATCCATCGAAAAAATAAAAGTGACATCAAGTGTATTACAATTTTTTTGAAAATAGGTTAACATCTGATTACATCTGGTTAAATTCCCCCCCTTTCCTTTCAAAGGATTATCAGGCATATAATATAAGACCTTCTTTTTAGACATAAAATAAACTTTTCAATTTTGGATAGATAATTTACATATTTCCTTAATAAATTTATTCCAATCTGCTGAATTTTTTGATTCATTGAAAACTTCTACAGAATTCTTGGCATTCCTTCCAAGATAATTACGAAGGGTTGCGTTCTCCATCACTTTATCCATAAAAAACATCAATTCGTCAACATTTCCTGCTAAAAAACCTGTATTTTCATGCTTTATGAGTTCGTTAACACCTGAACAACTCTTTAAACCAATACAAGGTAGACCTACTGACATTGCTTCAACTAAAGCCAAGCCAAAGCCTTCATATTTACTTGGAAAAACAAATACATCTGCTTCACTCAATTTTTGAATTGGATTATCTGTAAATCCCATTAAAAAAATCCGCTCTTGCATGTTGAGCTCTAAAATTTGCTTTTCTAATAATTGTCGATCGGGTCCTTCTCCCCATAATTCAAAATCCCAGTTTACATACTTAGATGCTAACTGCGCAAAACTCCTAATTGCTAAATGCTGTTGCTTACATCCTATATCTAATCGTGCAACATGAATTATTTTATACCGATCTTTTACAACAGAATGATCTACACTTTTATCAATTTTAGGAACTGGATTGGAAATTACAGCAGTTTTACCCCTAAAAGAATCTGGTAAGTACTCACGGTAACTATCAAATAATATTTGAACTCCAGCTAGATGTTGAAAAGAATCTTTTAACAAGTTAACTTCAAGTGATTTCCTTCCACCAAAAATATTGGTATAATCATAGTCTGGTCTTCCATTTACTGAATTAATAACTGGAATGGTCATTTCATTTTTATATGAAATCTCCAGTAACGAACTAATAGACATTGTAATGATAAGATCGGGTTTCAACTGATCTATGTATAATTTCCATGCTTTGGAACGCCTCTCTAGATTGTAGATAAATAAATTCCCTTCACCTCCCATCCTCTTCTTTAAAAAAACATTATATAGCTTCGCGTACTTCTTCCTAATTTTATAATATAGCCATAAAAACGGTTTTTTTCCTCTATAATTGTAGATTGGGATCAGTTCTTTTTGATCAATATTTGCATCAAAAATATTGGTTACTTTTACCTGATCCACCAAGGGAAACATTGCAGTTCCAGAAATATTTTCATTTGTTGCAATTTCAACCTGATGTCCACTTTTTACAAAATTATTAGCGAGAACACAACAGATTTTTTCAGTTCCGCCAGTCCCGTTCAAAAAATACACATGTTGGATTAGGAGTATTTTCATAACTTGTTATAATTCTTACGGACTTTCTTTCTAAATTCTCTTCTCCATTTAGATATTGGAATCAGCTTGATAAAAAACAATTGCATCTTAATTTTTTTAGTTTTCTTACACTGATAATTTACATAAAACTCGTCAAAATGTTTATGATCATCGGCTGTCAAAAAGAATCTGAATGGGATACTTAGTTCAGTTAATTCATTATCACATAAGAATGGCATCACATGCTGTTGCATGAAAGTTTTAATTAGTGAAAATAAAAAGCTTTTTTGTGGATCTTCAAATGGCATTCTTATATAACGAAGTTCAAAAGGTTCATGTTCTATAAATAATGCTAAATGAAGAGCATGGGATTTATAAAGGCTATTTTTTAAATAAAAGCCTTTGAGAATCTCTAGCCACTCTGGAATCTGAGCTAAAACTTTAGTCGTGTTTTTATTAATTAGAATATGATTTTGATCATCATGCTGACGATAATGGTACATTCCCTCCGGATATAAAGCAACTTGATTTGTTAACGCTAACAACTGATGGGAAAATAATCCATCTTCACAAGGTTGGATTCCATTGGGAAATCTAATATCTGGATGGGACCTCAGAAATTCCATTTTTAAAAACATGGCACATGTAGGCAAGGCCATAATATGCTTAGAACGAAAACAATAATCTTCGCCAATGGCGACAAAATCACTTTTATTCTTTTCGGCAATTCTCAGAGCTTCTTTTAAAAATTTGCGATCTATTCTATCATCGCCATCCAAAAAAAACACATATGAGCCATTTACTTCCGATAATCCACTATTTCTGGCAGCCGACACCCCCCTATTTGTCTGTTCATAATAACGTATATGATCGTACTGCTCTATATATTTATAACAAATTTCCCGCGACTTATCTGTACTCCCGTCATTGACTAAGATTAATTCCAAAAATCCATAATCCTGACTTAAGACACTTTGTATAGCATCCTCCAAGTATAATTCTTGATTATAAATTGGAATTATTACTGATATCAATATTTGGTCTGACTGCATACAAACATTTTAGCACTAAATAGCTAGTGGATAGCAAAGGTAGCAAAATAGGTACCTCTACTCAAAAAAATATGCTATTTCCAACAATTATCAATCTTTTCTTTACTAAGTGTAAATTCTTTATACCTAAATTGTCCTGATTTATTTGCTATCATAGCTCCCATTTGAATCATCTTCTCATCGGTCTTCATGGGAAAGATTGAAGATCTGTAGGCGTTGTTCTCAACGATAGCTTTTGGGAAAACCTGATAATTTAAACCATCTTTTGAATAGGCAATATACAGCGCTTCTGAAGTATACTTTTTAACATCGCCTATTGCCATACATAAAAAATAATATCCATCAACATATGTTGCTTGGATATGCCAAGGTGAATAAGCTGGATTTAATTTTAACCAAGGTTTATTCAGAAAATTTACAATTTTGCTTTCTCTAAAGTAATCAAAATTCATTCCATCACTGGAATTTCTTCGGATTACATAAGAAGGATCATTACCTTTAAAATTTTTCTTACCAAAATTTAATTCGATTTCATAGCTTGTGAATTTATTTCCATCATGAATAAAAGATGGAGATAAAACATGATTATTACGAGGAGTATAAGGTGGATTACTCGTAAAAGCAATGCTTATGGGAGACCAGTTAACGCCATCTGATGAAGTTTGTTGTACAATCGTCCTTTGAGCGTCCACTTCTAACTTTTTTAGATTTTCACTATTTTTTTCAACTTTTTTCTTTAATGATGATGCCGAAATGAAACTAGCTCTGTAGTATAGATGAAATTTATGATTTACATATACCCAATCAACATCTGACCAAAACCCCTGCTTGGGATCACGGTTATTCTCTCTTATACTTTCTTGTGGAAAAGGAGCTGCCATAATTGGATTAATCAAACCAACAGGGCTTACCCAATTTATACCATCATTTGAGACAACAACAGTGGGATTTTCAAATCGCTTCGAATTCTGATGTGTACCAACCGCTCCAAAATAAGGGGTAAATACCATCCAATATTTGTAGCCATTAAATCCTTGAGGAAAATACAACACATCTGGATGACAGTAACTATGATTTTCTTTAGCGATATCTATCAGAAATTTACTATAATTAAAGCCAAAGAAATTGGCATTTGCCATAATATTTATATTAACAATTCCTTTTTCATCATCAAATAGTACAGAATCTACAGGTTTAGCTATTAAATCCAATTGATCAGGATCTTGTGCGTATAAATTTTCATCGACGCGAGTACAGGAAAACAACAAATTTAACAGACATAAAACTGCAAATATACTTTTATACATATATTTAAAAACCAAAATTGTAAGCTGAAATTCAAAAATAATATTCGTTTATAAAACATAATATTATCGCTGATTTTTTACTGCCCAAAAATATATTTTTAATATTAAATTTCACGCAGTCTGAAACAAAATATAAGTGGATTTAGTATATTTATATAGATAACTTCATATTATGTCTAAAAATCTTTATATCGTCCGTCATGCAAAGGCTGAACAGTCATTTTCCAAAAGGGATTTCGACCGTATATTAATAGACAAAGGCATTGAAAGAGCACAACGCATTTCCCATCAACTATCCTTGCACATGCAAGCTGATGCAACTACGCTTTGTATTTCTTCTTCAGCAGATAGAGCATACCAAACAGCCGAAATATTTATTAAAGCGATCAAATATCCACAAATTGCTTTAATAAAAGAAGATCAGCTGTATGAAGCAACCTACTTGGATATTTTAACATTAATCAATCAGGTACCTGCACATATCAATACGCTTTTTATCTTTGGTCATAACCCGGGCCTATCCGACTTTATTGAATACGTCAGCAATGAATCGGTTCCATTATCAACTTCACAGGTCGTACACTTAGTACTTGATGATGGATTTGATTTTAATACTTTGACTTCCAACTCGGCAACGCTTTTAAATACTATAGTATAATTCCTTTTTGTACCTTCGGGTTATGGCAAATCAATTGCAATTTGAAAATTCTCCCTACCTGAAGCAACATGCTCACAATCCAGTTCATTGGATGCCATGGGGAGAGGAAGCTTTAAAAAAAGCTCAAGAAGAAAATAAATTGATCATCATCAGTATTGGTTACTCTGCGTGCCACTGGTGTCATGTCATGGAACGGGAAAGCTTTGAAAATGAAGTGATCGCTCAAACCATGAACAAGTTCTATGTACCAATCAAAATTGATCGGGAAGAACGTCCGGATATTGATCAAGTATACATGACTGCAGTACAACTCATGACTAACGCGGGCGGATGGCCATTAAACTGTATCTGTTTACCTGATGGTAGACCGATTTACGGTGGCACTTACTTTAAAGCACATGACTGGCAAAACATATTAATTCAGATTGCCCAAATGTGGGAAGAACAACCTGAGGTGACACTGGAATATGCTGACAAATTGACAAGAGGTATTCAACAAAGTGAACGTTTTCCAATAAATCCAATTCCTGAACAATATAAATTGGATGATTTGAAAGATATCATCAACCCCTGGAAAGAGCTATTCGATCCAAAAGATGGCGGTTATCACCGTAGTCCTAAGTTTCCTCTTCCAAACAACTGGTTATTCTTATTACGCTATGCCGTCTTAGCGCATGATCATGAAACCTTAAATCATGTGCATTTTACGCTTCAAAAAATAGCCTCAGGAGGTATTTATGACCATATTGGTGGTGGGTTTGCTCGTTACTCGGTTGATAGTGAATGGCATGTCCCTCATTTTGAGAAAATGCTTTACGACAATGGTCAACTGATTTCCTTATATGCAGAAGCATATCAACAACATCCTTTACCTTTGTACAAACGTATTGTTGAAGAAACAATTACATGGGCCAAGCGAGAGATGTTAGCTCCAAATAAGGGCTTTTACTCAGCCTTGGATGCAGATAGTGAAGGAGTAGAAGGAAAGTTTTATACTTTTGATTTATCGGAAATTAAAACCATCTTGGGCGATGATGCTGATTTATTTATCGCTTACTTTAATATTACAGCTGAGGGAAATTGGGAAGAAGAAAAAATCAATATCCTGAATTGTGATATTGATGCAGATCAAATGGCTCAAGAAGCAGGATATACCTCCGAAGAATGGGAAGCTTATCTGCGTACAATTAAGAAAAAATTATTTGATTACCGAAAAAAACGTATTCATCCGGGACTTGACCATAAACAGCTCGCCACTTGGAATGCACTTCTTCTAAATGGTCTAATCGATGCGTATCGCGTATTTGATAAGCAAGACTATTTAGAACTCGCTTTGGAAAATGCGGAATTCTTGATGCATGAATTGATTGCAGAAGATTTCACAATGCTCCATCAACCGAAAGATTCTAATCGGAGTATTCCCGGATTTTTAGATGATTATGCTTTCACTATCGCTGCATTTACAGCATTGTATGAAGCGACATTCGAAGAGAAATGGCTTTATACAGCAAAAGGATTATTAGATAAAACAATCGAACTGTTTTACGACAATCATGAAAAAACCTTCTACTACAGCGCTTCTAATGCAGAAAAATTAATTGCTCGAAAAAGTGAAGTCATGGATAATGTCATTCCGTCATCTACATCTACAATCTGTCATCAATTAAAAAAAATAGGACTACTATTTGATAATGAGGGATATATAGCGATATCAGATCAATTATTTGCAAATGTATTTCCACAAATCAAGACATATGGCTCTGCTTATTCAAATTGGGCAATATTATTGTTAGAAGAATTGTATGGTTGCAATGAGATTGCGCTAACTGGAGAGGATGCTCAGGCATTTCGTAAAGAGCTAGATCATTATTACATTCCGAATAAAATCGTATTAGGTGGAACAAAAGGCAGTCTACCATTGTTATTAAATAGAGAGGGTTTAAAATCAAAAGCCTACCTTTGTAGAAATAAAACATGCAGTCTGCCACAGAATACGATTGCAGAACTTATAAAAATAATAGAATAATAACGGGGAAAATCCCAAAAATCAAAACAAATGGCAATAGTAACTAATGACGTAGTAGCGTTAACTTACAAACTTCACACAATCGAAAACGGCGAAAAAGTTTTCGTAGAAGAAACAACAACAGAAAATCCTTTAGACTTCTTATACGGTGTTGGCATGATGCTTCCTAAATTTGAAGAAAACATCGCTGGCTTAAATGTTGGTGACACTACTGCATTTGAATTATCTGCAGAAGATGCATATGGTGAAAAAGACGAACGTGCTGTTGCCCAATTACCAGCAGATATGTTTAAAGAAACGGGTTTACCTCCAGTTGGAGAAGTTATCCCATTACAAGATAACCAAGGTAACCAATTCCGTGCTGTAGTTGTAGAAGTAACTCCAGAAGTTGTTGTTGCTGACCTAAATCACCCAATGGCTGGTAAATCATTACATTTCGAAATTGAAATTTTAAATGTGCGCCCTGCAACTGAAGAAGAGTTATCTCATGGTCACTCTCATGGTGTAGACGGTACTCAAGGTCACTAATTCTGATCGAGATAAATAAAAAAAGCGGATGCTGGTTTTAAACTGGCATCCGCTTTTTTTATAAGTTCTAAAATTACAATATAAAATGGAAAACTCTTTTTCCCTTATATATTTTCATTCCTATTTGATACCCAAAATTTCTCTATTAAAATGATCATCTGCTCCCGATGCTGCAAAATCATCAAACGCGCGTTCAGTTACTTTAATGATGTGTTTCTTTATAAATTCTGCCCCTTCAGTTGCACCATCTACGCTGTTTTTTAATGCACATTCCCATTCCATCACTGCCCAGCCATCAAAATCATAAGCGGCAAGTTTACTAAATATCCCTTTGAAGTCTACTTGTCCATCTCCCAACGATCGGAAACGTCCTGCACGATCCAACCAGCTACTGTAGCCTCCATACATCCCCTGCTTACCTGTAGGGTTAAATTCCGCATCTTTCACATGGAACATTTTGATGCGTTCATGGTAATGATCAATATAACTTAAGTAATCCATACCTTGTAATAATAAGTGTGATGGATCGTAAAGTAAACACGCTCGTGGATGGTTATTTGCAGCTTCTAAAAAGCGCTCGTAGCTCACACCATCGTGCAGATCCTCCCCTGGATGTATCTCATAACAAAGATCTACTCCATGCTTGTCAAATTCATTTAAAATGGGAACCCAACGATTCGCCAACTCTTTAAAACCAAGTTCAACAACACCGGAAGGTCTTTGTGGCCAAGGATAAACCATATGCCATAACAAAGCACCGCTGAAAGTCGCATGCGCATTTAATCCTAGATTTGCAGATGCTTTTGCGGCATATATTAATTGCTGTGTAGCCCATTCGGTTCTAGCTTTTGGATTATTACGAACTTCTGCCGGAGCAAATCCGTCAAAGAGCTGATCATATGCTGGATGAACTGCAATTAACTGGCCCTGCAAATGTGTAGAAAGTTCCGTAATTTCTAAACCTATCTCCCCTAATTTTCCTTTTATTTCATCCGCATACGTTTTACTTTCAGCGGCTTTTTGTAAATCAAAGTATTGTGGATCATTGGTCGGTAACTGTACGCCTTTAAATCCGAGAGATTTAACCCATTTACCAATATTTTCAAGTGTGTTATAAGGTTCCTCGTTAGCAACAAATTGGGCTAAGAAAATTCCTGGTCCTTTTAGTGTCTTCATAAATAAATCGTTTGCTAAATATAATAAAATTAAAAAAGTAAATGAACATAAATTGCTTTAAAAACCATTATACTGTTTATAATCTAGCATAAGAGTACTGAAAAAATCCATCTTACAGTATAATCTACTTCCACTTTATTATATATGATGCATGCTAACTCATAAATGTAATACGATGATATTGTTTCTGCTACACTACTTGAAGATTATGATCAGTCAGTAATCACCACACTTATTCACCTAATCCATGTATTAAACAATTCTATTAAATTGCACTGTAAAGGTTGAACCTTCACCAATTGCAGATTGAACAAATAATTGACCATCGTGCATATCAATGATCCGCTGCACAATTGAAAGTCCGATACCATGTCCATTTTGGTCTGGAGAAGATGCTGATCGGTAAAAAAGTTCAAATATATGCGGTAAATCCTCAGATGAAATCCCTCTCCCCTTGTCAGAAATATGTATTGTTGCAATCCCTTTATTGTACATGATCTCTACTAAGCAATGCTTATCAGCACTATATTTGCACGCATTCTCGATCAAATTAGCAAAAGCCACTTTAAGTAAATAAGCATTGCCCATTACCAAAATTTCATCTTGATCTTCACCAGCATGGAGCAATTCATAATCAAAAGATATGCTGACACGGTAATCCTTATCTTTATCCTGAACCAAAAATTTTGATTCAACTAGAATTTCGTCCAATCGCAGGGAACTAAAACTAACTTGTGAACTATCATAGTTCGCACGTGCAAAATCCAACAAGGAATTAGATAAAACAGTTGCTTCTTTAGCATCTAGTAAAGCGGTATCGATCGAATGCTTATAATCTTCCAAGGTAGTATTCAACTCTTTGGCAAGTTCCAGTTCAGCGATCATAGCGGACAAAGGAGTCCGAAATTCGTGGGATATAATAGAAACAAAATGTCTTTGGTTGTTGAACGATTTCTCCAGTCGATTGAAAGTCCCATTAAATGTATCGATCAATTCAGAGAGTTCATCCTTTGCTTCTCGATAATATACCCTTTTACTTAGATTATGTTCAGAGACGTCCCTAATTTCATTAATAATATGTTTGATTGGTTTTAGAATATATTGGGCAAAGAAAAAAGAAGCTATAAATATAAAAATAATGGCAACGATGTAAATACTAATCAGAAGTTGCTGTAAACGTTGCATATGGGCATAACCAGTCTGGTCATACGCATGTCCAATAAGATAGTATTGTTTGCCTTGAAAAGGATAATGCATCCCCATAAACAGCTCATCACCCTGATTCCAAGTCATAAAATTTTTATTTCGAATCTTCTCTAATAGAGCTCGATCATAATTTTGTTCGCCAAAGTCTACAAAGAGCTTTTGAAATTGATTGTCAAAAACTGTTATCTGAGCCTCATTGATCATTTTTTTATTTTGTTCATGAATCTGACGCAATTGCGCTTCACTCACTTTGGCATCAAAAATAAATTCTGCACGCCAAGTAATTTTATACCTCAACCGGTCTATAAATTCTTCCTCCCTATTTTTCTCGGAAAAGAAATAGATACTATAAGCAAAAAGAAATAGTATTGCCGCAGAAAATAACGTAAATACTAACGAGGTCCGAGAAGCTATTTTCATTCTTTATTTGATAAGATAAAACCATGTCCTGATTTGGTGTGGATAAGTTTAGTTTCAAAATCTCTATCTACTTTTTTTCTAAGATAATTGATGTATACATCAATATAATTAGTCCCAGTATCAAAATTTTTTCCCCATACATTTCTGGCGATCTCATCACGGCTCAATAACGTTTCATGATGGCGCATAAAGAATACAAGTAGATCAAATTCTTTTGGGGTCAATTTAATGTCCATATGATTGCGTGTCACACTTTTACTTCTCAAATTGACCGATAGCGAATCATAATCTAAAGTTTCATTATTTTCCCAACCGCCAAACTCTTTATTTCTTTTTAGAACAGCTGCAATGCGGACATATAATTCGCGAAGATCAAAGGGTTTTACCATATAGTCGTCTGCTCCGGCATCAAAACCGGCGATCTTTTCATCGATTTGACCAAGAGCTGTGAGCATAATAATCGGTATTTTAGGATAGATCGATTTCATGCGCTTGCTCAATTCGATGCCGCTCATGCGAGGAAGCATAATATCGATAATGAGCATATCATAATCAAGTAACTTCACCTGCTTTAAAGCAGATTCAGCATCAGGGGCAACACTAACTTGATAGTCTTGGCTCTTTAATCCTTTTTGTAATACCGAACTTACACGTTCATTGTCTTCTACGACCAATACCCTCATATAAACAAATGTAGATACTTTTTAAATAAAATAAAATCAACAAGAAATTGCTATGCATACTGTTATATACAGCATGCACAGCAAAATCTATCTTTGCTTTGATCATTATACTATTGAAAAAATAGTATTTCTCCTATTGGCATCTCTATTTTTTCGAGTCATAACTGGCGACAAATAAATCATCGGCCCCTTCTTGTAGCGGTATGTATAAACGTTCCCAGCTTTTGGTATGAACCATTTCCCAACTGTGGCCTTTCCCTTTCAAATCTTCTGCGAGTAAGATCACTCCTGGTTTAATCAAAAATGTGGAACCATCACTAACTTTAAAACGGATTTTGCCTTTTAGTGTCACTACATATTGACGTCTGGGAGCAGGGTGAGCATTTTTTTCCCAATCCTCTGTTTTATTGCTAGACCAAAAAGTAGTTGTACTGGCATGTTTCAATGTTGGAATATATCCTTTTTCAAAAGAACAAGTTCCGTCAGGATTATTGATCAAGCGTATCGCGGGCATTTTACCTTCACTTTCTTCTACTTTTACCGATGTGATGTTTCCATGGTTTTCTTGTGCTTTTACTGATTGACCAATAAATGCTAAACTGACAAGCATGATTGCTTTTGAGATAATTTTCATTTTTTATTAATTTTAAGATCTATTATTATTTTTACAAATTTTCATATACACTGTCGTGAACCATCATACGGTCAAAGTAAGGCTTATACTGCGCTACCAAAGCAAGATGCTGCGGTAATTTTCCGTAAGCTTCTAATTCTTCGAGGCTATCAAATTCCATCGAGACATTGTACGTAAAACTATTATCTAACACAGTACGTGGACTTGAAGCGGCAGGTCTACCATAACGTACATTTTTGACGTAGGGCAATTTTTTGAGTCCTTCAAAAAATTGTTTAAATTCTTCAACTTGCGTTACTGAAAGATCAGGTTTCAGCCAAAAAAGCAGATAATGAAAAAACACGGGTTTTACTTTTTTATGATTTGCTGCTAGTAAATTAGAACTTGTTACGCCCAAGACGCCTACAGTACCTAATGTTTGTATGAAATTTTTTCTTTTCATGTTATTATTAATTAAAATCTATTCTATATTTGAGGATAAAGGCCCATTTATGATCGGTGACCAAACTTTCTTTTGCTGCATTCATACTATAAATTGGTCTATTTTGAGCATCGAAGGTCAAGCGGCTACTATTTCCATGAAATAACATCGATATTCCAGCATCGTATATCGCACTATTATCTTTTAAAGCATTGTAGTTGGCAAGTTGTATGGATACTGCGGGCTGCAGTTGCAGGTTATGATTATTGCGGCTAAAATAGGGCAATGTACCTCCTATTTGAGCATAAAATGTATTACCCGTTCCTGCGGTAGGTAAAGCATTCCCAGCTCCATTTAAACTTGCATTGGCAGCTACTACTCCCGTAGCTGGATTATTTGTTCCAGAAAATCGGACATAATTGGGTCCGTAGTCATTATGCATAGCCATAGCATATGCACTGATAGACGTTCCTTTATCTTTATTGAGAGGCGCATCATAGAAAACATCGAGCGCAACACTTTTCATATCGTCGTTTTGTACTGCTTTATTAGCATCTAAATGCCATAGCGCATGGTTCATATATTCAAAACCTCCACCTACACTTAATACTTTTTTCTTCCCTAGATAGGTACCCGCATTAAATGGCGTTTCAATATTCTCCTTATCAAAAAATGCATATCTAAAGTAACCTGACACATCTTTACGGGCTTCATTTTTACTAAATTTAGCGACATTTAATTCCGGATCAGCATTTGTTGCCGTATAAGGGTCCGCCACCACCAGTCGGTAATCAAAACGTCCAAGTTGACCTTTAATATAAGCACTCATCTCCCGAACAGTCATATCTGTAATACCTGTATTTGAAGTCGCATATAAGGGAAGATCATAGAGTAAAGTTGCCTGAGGTCCTGTTGTAAAACGAGATAGTCCTCTCCAAGTGGAACGTCCAGCACCTACTGCAAGCTTAGGGCTAAAGCTATACTCTGCATATGCATCTAGAAGATCCATATAGGTATTATTTTTACTATTAACATTGACATTTGTGGGTCCCATTTGCAGTACGAAATACAAATTTTCAGTTGGTTTATACGTCATCTTTGCACGAATACGGCGCAGTGATAAATCGGATACACTTCCTACTGGTTCATTATTAACAAGGCTTCCTGGATTTAATTGAGTATAACGTGCCCACAGTTCTGCATACCCACTGAAGCTCACATAACGAGTATGCTCCTTATTTAAATAATGGGTAAGTTTGGGATTTCCAAAATCATTTGTTTGTGCCTTACTTGTTTGTACTCCAGTAAGACCAATGGTCAATAATAATGACGCAAACAGCGGCTTTTTATTCATGATAATTTGTCTTTAATATGATTCGTTTGTTAAGACAAATTTAGCTTGGAATAGAAAGGCAAATTATTAGAAAACTATTAGAAATATAGCTGTAATAATTTAAAAAGGTTAGCGAAACAAGTATATTTCAAATTTATTAAGATTTTACTTTTCATTGGATTGTTAACAGGAAATATGCCTTTAAACGATAATAGGAGATATTTTACTCGATATATTGGCTTTCTGTAATCGCTTCTTTAAAAGAAGGAGCTCCTTCTTTTAAAGAAGCGATCCAATCTTTCAAATAAGGGACACCCTCTTTCTAAAAAAGATCAGACTACCTACCAAAACGGTTCTATGTTTGTTTAATAACCTGGTACTTAGTGAAAAGAAAAGGATCAACTTTAATAGTTTTGGTTTATTATTCTAAAAAAGTGATCATATCCTGAAAACAAACGATCATAGCTTGAAAACAAGCGACCAAAACTTATAAACAAGGAGCTAAACCTTACAAACAAGGGACTGCTTATTAATAAGAAGGGATTGCATGTAGAGAAGAAGGACCTCAATGTTTAAAAGAAGGGATCCCTTCTTTTAAACATTGAAGTCCTTCTTGTAAAGAATCCAAGATAAAACCAAATAATCAGGACAATCTTTTCAAAAAGGGGTTACTTGTTGAAAAGATTGTCTTACTTCTGAATAACATGTGATCCCTTCTTGAGAAGAAGGGATTGCTCCGAACCAAGAAGTGATCCAACTTTTGCATACTATCTTAGGGTCTTGCAGCATGTTGAACATAAAACTTAGCACGCTAACTATTTTAATCACTGCTAATCCCTTCTTCTTACAAGAATACTTCATCATCATAAGAAGATGATGCCTTTATCATTTGTCGTTATGGGATAGAAAGGACGATAGCCCCATTTTGACCAGAAAAAGATCAGATAGGCTCGCTCTTCTCTATTAAATTTTTGTTGCCCGTAGCATTTCCCTTTTTCCTGGTGCACCAGGAGCTTTTTCAATCGTAAATCCTAAAGCCTTCATGCTTCTTTTAAGATTTCCAGTGATCGCATAGGTAACAAATACGCCTCCTGGCTTTATAAATTTAGCGACATGTGCTAATGCTTCATCTGACCACATTTCGGGTTGATGGACCGCAGCAAATGCATCAAAGTACACGATATCAAAAATCTTATTGGAGTTAAAATTCATCAATAAAGTATGATTGATATGTAACTGCGCTTGTTTGTTGATCTGCATTGTTCCAGTTAATGCGTCCTTATAATGCGAGATATAATTTTTCCAATCTTCCTCTGACACAAAAGCATCATAACCAATTTCTTGGATCACTTCTAGAGGTAATGGAAATCCCTCTATTCCAACATAATCTATCTCAACCTGTTTATCAGCAATGTAAGCTAGCGTTTGTGTAAAATTTAAACCTGTTCCAAACCCGACTTCTAAAATTGCAACTTTATCTAACTGATGCTGTTGTATATAATAATCAAGCCCTGTATGAATAAAAACATGTTTACTTTCCTGAACTGCACCATGTTTGGAGTGATAACACTCGCCTATTTGTTCATTGAACAATGTCTTTGAACCATCTCCTGTTGTTACAAATTCCATTTCTTGCATATGGAACAAAAGTAAAATAAATAGATCTTAATCGATACATCTATTCTAGTGTTATTCATCTTTATCTAACCTTAATGATATTAACAAACAAAAAGGCTAGGACGATTGCCTAAATTATAATTGAAAGATAGACTTACTATACCCCCAACAAAATATGGTTGGATAAAATTTGCTCAATCCTATAAGGAAAGATCCATATTCATCTCAATTTATATAAAATTCATATCGAGAACTTAAATTTATATTAAGCTGTTGATCTAACATGTTAAGTGAAATATGCTATTAAAACATTTTTAATAAAACATATTAGAAAAAAAACTAATTTAGTCTTCACAATGACATATTCAATCAATTTATTCCTCCAAAATTATGGGAATATCATCCTACTGATTGTAGGTATTCTTCTAGGTAGTATTTTAGGAATATATCTACCCCAAGTGGTGGTTTATATCAAACCTATAGGTGATATTTTTCTTAATTTACTATTTGTAGCGGTTATTCCTTTAGTATTTTTCGCTATTTCTTCCTCAGTAGCCAATATTGAAGGTACAAACCAGTTAGGAAAGATAATTGGTACGATGAGTATGGTATTTTTAATGGGGGTTTTAATTTCCGCTTGCGCAACTATTGCGGTACTTTATTTTTTTCCTTTGGAGGCTCCACATGTAGCCGATGGGGCTCATCTGCTTGACAACAATCCTGATGATACCTGGAGCGATAAAATGGTTCGCTTTATTACGGTTTCAGAATTTGGAAAATTACTCTCCAGGGAAAATATGCTCGCCCTCGTTATATTTTCATTTTTGGTTGGCATTTCCACTCGAAAATCCAGTACCGCTGCACAACCTTTTCTCGCCTTCTTGAATGGTGGAAACGAGGTAATGAAGAATTTACTGATTTTAATCATGAAAATTTCACCCTTAGGTTTAGGCGCATATTTTGCCTATCAAGTGAGTAGCTTAGGTCCACAATTATTTGGTTTCTATGCTAAACCTCTAGGTCTTTACTACCTTTTTGGTACCCTCTATTTCATTTTGGGTTTTAGCGTATTTGCTTTTATTTCTAATGGAAAATACGGTCTAACGTCATTCTGGAAAAACAATATTGTACCCACATTGACTGCGTTAGGTTCATGTAGCAGCTTGGCCACGATGCCCGCGAATTTACTTGCCGCAAAAAATATTGGAATTCCAGATGCGATCGCAAATGTTGTCATCCCATTAGGAACAACCTTGCATAAACAAGGTTCGAGTATATCGTCTATTTTTAAAATATATGTTGCTTTTCTACTCATAGGGAAAGATTTCTTTGATCCTACTACGCTCATCACAGCACTTGGTATTACTGTACTGGTAAGCGTTGTCGCTGGAGGAATTCCAAATGGTGGATATATTGGCGAAATGCTTATGATTTCAGTTCTTGGCCTACCTATTGAAGCTGTTCCTGCAGTTATGATAATCGGAACGTTAGTTGACCCCTTAGCTACCATCTTAAATGCAACAGGGGATACGGTAGCGAGCATGCTTGTAACAAAATTTACGGGCAATAAATTTCAGGTGGCAGCCGTAGATTCCTTAGAATCTTAATCCATAAAATATAGTACCGTATTGATGTGTTTTATAAAGCATCTCTTTTGCCTCACGCGATTGAAATACATAGGATAGTCCTAAAGATGATCTACCGTTTGCGAGCATAAAACCGATTTTATGGCTATAGATGATTTTTTCAATCTGATATTGTCCTTTGTTGATGTCTTGATGCCCCAACCCACCTTGAATAGTGGCATTATAACCATTAAAATAAACAGCAGGTACGTAGTATAAAAATAATTCGCGATCGTTTCTCGTGCTTTGCACATGCCCCTTTGTAAAAACCGAATGACTGAATGAGCGTAAGCTTCCCCAGCGTATAGGCAACCCTACATGCGCATTGATATGATTCATCCCTAATGTACTAGAGCCCACACCAGATATTTCAAAATTATTGTTTATCGATCTGTAAATTAATTTTTGATATTTCACACCAAGATCAACTCCAAAAGCATTCGATATTTCCTGATCCCAACCTGAAACTTCATACATCTTAAATACTTGATGAATTACTTGTTGGACTTCCTTTCCTTTTGCAAGTGGGCCAACTTGACCTAATTCTACTTTTAAACTTAATACTTGATCATCATTATAAAACTGATTCAATTCTCCGGACAAATATAAATAACCGGCAAAAGGACGATCCCACTGTAAAGACTTTGTCGTATATAAGTTAATCCCATTGTACATTTTTTGTCCAAATTCTATATCCAGTACCCGATTTTTTAGTCGAGAAGTATCCGACCTTAGCCCCAATCGATAGTTGATGTTAATTCCATTTGTATAATAACGATCCTGAGAAGTCAGCAAATAAACATCATTATCATTTTGAATAACAACTTCATGCCGTATATTTTTTGTTTGTGACCATGAATGCTTGACACTACATATTGCTAAACATACATACATGAAAGACAGAATAATTATTTTGATGTTATTCAACTGATTGTAAAAATTAAGATATAAACTAAATTAAAAATATTTAACAAGATTCTAGCTATCTCGTGCAGAATCATTTAAAGATATGTTTTCGATAACAAATAATTATTTAGAAAGGTTATAAATAAACTATCAGAGTTGCAAATTTAGTTACTTCGCCAATCTATTTGTAATTTTGTAGCCGATAAGGTGTTAAATTTTTTAGAATGAAACCTTCATGAGCTTAAATCAGCTCATCAATAAACATGAATAACTGTTCATAAATGATCATGAACATTAAAAAATTACTCGAATGAAAAAAAGTTCCATTGTTCTAATCGCCATCATTGCTGTTGCTATTGCTATGATTCTTGTTATTTACACAGATTCAAGTACATATTCAACTTTTACTGAAGCGAAAGAGAAAAAGACAGAGCTCTATGTTGTAGGTGTACTTAATAAAGAAAAAGCGTTGCATTACGATCCAAAAACAAATGCTAATCACTTTTCATTTTACATGTATGACAACGATAGTACTGAATGCGTCGTGGTATTCAATGGTTCAAAACCACAAGATATCGAACGTTCAGAACAGATCGTGTTAACAGGAAAAATGGATGGCGATGTATTTCACGCATCAAAAATTTTGATGAAATGCCCTTCAAAATACAACCAAGATCAGGTTGAAGTTATCGAAACGAACGCAGTAGCTTTTAATAAATAATATTTCATAATCACCTCATAAATGGACGTAAACTACGTAGGCGAGAATCTATTGCCTGGAAAAATAGGTCAATTTTTCGTTATTCTCTCATTTGGAACAGCACTACTTTCTTTCATCAGTTATTATTTTGCGACAACTAATACGAATAAAGAGGACAAATCTTGGTTAAAGATCGCTAGGATCTCCTTTTGGATAAATGCCGTTTCAATTCTTGCAATTGGGTCGACATTATTTTACATCATATACAATCATTTATTTGAATATCATTATGCTTGGGCCCATAGTTCGAAAGCACTTCCAACGCATTATATCATTTCCAGTTTTTGGGAAGGTCAAGAAGGTAGTTTTTTGCTTTGGATGTTTTGGCAAAGTGTATTAGGATCAGTTCTACTGTTTAAAGCAAAGGATTGGGAAGGTCCCGTGATGACCTTTATCATGTTGTGTCAAGTATTCTTGGCTTCGATGATCGTAGGGGTTCAAATTTTTGGATTTCACTTCGGTAGTTCGCCTTTTATCTTATTACGAGAGGCTATTGAAGGCCCAATTTTCAGTCAAGCTGATTATCTTTCCTTAATTCCCGATGGTCGAGGCTTAAATCCATTATTACAAAATTATTGGATGGTGATCCACCCTCCTACACTATTCTTAGGGTTTGCTTCTATGGTTGTTCCTTTTGCATACGCAGCTGGAGCACTTTGGACCAAACGTTACAAAGAATGGATCACACCTGCATTGCCATGGGCGCTTTTTGCGGTTATGATTTTGGGAGTAGGTATTATTATGGGTTCTTTTTGGGCGTATGAAGCCCTTAACTTTGGTGGTTTTTGGGCTTGGGATCCAGTAGAAAATGCTTCTATTATTCCTTGGTTTACATTAATTGCTGCTGTCCATGTCATGATCGCATACAAAAACTCCGGTCATTCTTATTTCACTGCTACATTTTTAGCATTGGTGAGTTTTGTACTGGTTATCTATGCATCATATCTAACAAGAAGTGGTATTCTTGGAGAAACATCTGTTCACTCCTTTACAGATCTTGGTTTAAACGGACAGTTGATCGCATTTAATGCCACATTCTTTGTCATTATGGTTGTAGCCTTGGTAGTGCGGAAAAAACATATGCCCACAACACAAAAGGAGGAAGATATCTATTCTAGAGAATTTTGGTTGTTCATCGGCGCTTTAGTACTGACTGTAGCCTGTGTTCAAATGATTTCGTCCACATCAATCCCCGTCTTTAATGCTATTTTTGGAACCAAAGTGGCTCCTCCTTTAGATCCTATCCAACATTATAATAAATGGCAATCAGGTTTTGCTGTTATTATTATGATTTTAACATCTATTACTCAGTTTTTAAAATATAAAAAAACAGATCCTAGAAAATTTTTCGCATCTACTATTGCCTCCTTAATCGTTGCGGTTGTATTGACTGCTGTCGTTTCTTATATCACTAAAACATATACAAACCTCATTTTCATATTGATTACTTTCTCTTCTTTATTCTGTATTCTTGCTAATATCCGTGTATTAGCCGATGCTATAAAAGGGAAATGGAAATTAGCGGGTTCGTCTGTAGCACATATTGGCTTTGGACTGCTATTAATTGGAGCTATGGTAGCTGCTTCTACAAACGAAGTCATCTCCATCAATAACACCGGTTATATCGCGGTATCAGGGTTTGATAAAGTGGAGAAACCTGGAGATAACTTGTTTTTAACAGAGGGAGAGCCTGTTCAAATGGGTGATTACCGTATTACCTATATCGGTGATAGTGTTGCTCAACCTAATGTATTTTATAAAATAAAATACGAAAAAATTGATGAAGAAAGTGGAAAAGTCGAAAGTTCATTTGTACTGATGCCATTTGCTCAAAATAATGAAAAAATGGGAGGATTGATTGGTACTCCAGCAACTAAACATTACTTTACTCATGATATTTACACTCTGATCACAGCTGCGGCTTCGGATCAGCAGGCAAAAAATGCGAATATTCCTGCCGAACAAAAAACGGGTTTTGAAGATTATGAAGAACCTGCAACTTATGAGGCTAACGTAGGCGATACACTCCGTTATAGAAATGGATTTTTCGTTATTGAAGGGGTGAATCGAAACGCACACTTAGAGAATATCCCAAAAGGAGATAAAGATGTGATCGTCGGGTTGAAAATTAAAGTGGTGGCTTCTGACAACAAAGAGTACCATGTAGAGCCTATATTCTTAATTAAAGACGGTACTTCTTACGATTTTAATAAGGATGTGAACGAACAAGGATTACGGTTCCGTTTTTCGAATATCTTGCCTAAAAAAGATAAGCTAGAAATTATGGTCTATCAAAAACCATTACCAGAGAAAAAATGGATTGTTTTCAAAGCAATTAAATTCCCATATATTAATTTCTTCTGGTGTGGGACAATCGTGATGTCAATCGGATTCTTCATGTCTATATTTAGAAGAAATAGTGAAGCAAAACGATTAGATAAAAAACAAAGCTAATGGATATTGTCATCTTAGGAAGTGGAAATGTAGCAACTCATTTTGCACAAAACTTTCATCATCAAGGTCACAAAATAAAACAAATATTCAGTCGACAAAAGGCCAATGCACAAGCATTGGCCTTTGCTGTAGATGCGAACAGCATAAGCGCGATATCTGAAATGCAAAGAGATGCAGATTTATATGTGATAGCCATATCAGATCAAGCGATCAGTTCCTTGATCGTAGATTTTCCAACAGATGTATCAGGCATTGTTGTACACTGCTCTGGAGCAACTGAGATGGACGTATTACATCAGTTTAAACATTACGGAGTCATTTATCCACCTCAATCAATTTCTAAAAATGAAGATTCGGACTTCAGCCAGATTCCATTCTGTATTGAGGGGAATACACCGAAAACACAGGACACTCTATTAACACTCATCCATACCATAGCGCCTAAATCTTTTGCATGTAGCACAAGTCAAAGATTAGCGATTCATGTGGCATCGGTATTTGCTAATAATTTTACGAATGCACTTTTCCAGATCAGCTATGAACTTTTGCAAAAGCATGATTTACCCTTTGATTTAGTACGACCGATTATTCTTGAAACAGCAAAAAAAGTACAAACAAAGATTCCAAAAGAGGTTCAAACCGGACCTGCTGTTAGAAATGACAAAATAACGATAAAAAAGCATTTAAATTTTATCAGAGAACAGGATGATTGGAAACAAATCTATCAACTATTATCACAAGAGATTGTGAAAAGAAAAAGCTAAATATCATTTCTTTACCAAGATTTTAAATCTTCTTCATACCTGCCAATAATTTTCGTTTACAACAAGTAACTTAGTACTTTTGCTTTGTCAAAATCGAACATTGGTTCAATATTTGAAAGTATAATAACATAAAAAAATGAATCACGCCAGTCCAACACATTTGATTGGTCAATGATCAAATTTTATTCAAGTAGAGTCTAAATATTATTTAAATTATGACCGTTAGAAAATTAATTCTTGGTACCATGACTGTAATCAATTTGATTATAATCTCCTTTGGTCTTATTTTTACACCACAGTGGTTTTGGTTATTAGTCATTCCAATGCCTCTTTTATTTGTAGCTATATATCATAGTTTCCAACATAAACATGCTATTTTACGCAATTATCCTTTAGTAGGATATTTCCGATATTTCTTTGAGTCTATTCGTCCAGAATTACGTCAATATTTTTGGGAATCTGACACCGATGGCCGTCCCTTTAACAGACGTCAACGTTCAATAGTCTACCAACGTGCAAAAAATCAAAGAGAGACCGTTGCTTTCGGTATGCAAACCGATCCCCAAACTGTAGGAAATGAATGGGCTGCACACTCTGTCTTTCCTTGTCATATTGAAAATCATGATTTACGGACTGTAGTAGGAAATGAATCATGTAAACATCCCTATAATTTAAGCGTCTTTAATATTTCTGCCATGAGTTATGGTGCATTGAGTAAAACAGCCATTACAGCTTTAAACAAAGGTGCTCAACTACAAAATTTCGCACACAATACGGGTGAAGGTGGTATCAGTGAATATCATAACAGTGGTGGTGACTTGATCTGGCAAGTGGGTACAGGTTATTTTGGATGTAGAACCCATGATGGTAAATTTGATCCTGAACTTTTTAGAGAAAAAACAGCTCGTCCAAATATCAAAATGATCGAGTTGAAAATCTCCCAAGGAGCAAAACCTGGCCACGGAGGTATCCTACCTGCAGCTAAAAATACTCCTGAGGTTGCGGCGATACGTCACGTCATTCCGGGGACAGATGTGATGTCTCCACCGGCACATAGTGCATTTTCAAATCCTATTGAAATGATGGAGTTCATTTATAAAATGAAGGAATTAAGTGATTTCAAACCTGTAGGATTCAAAATGTGTATCGGTGACAAACAAGAGTTTATCGAAATCTGCCGTGCTATGCAAACGACACAGATCTTCCCTGATTTCATTGCTATTGATGGCTCTGAAGGTGGGACCGGAGCTGCACCACTTGAATTTACAGATAATCTAGGTATGCCGTTATATGATGCATTAGCATTTGTAACAAAAACTCTTATTGCATTTGGCTTAAAGAAACATATCAAACTACTAGTATCCAGTAGAATCGTGACCGGTTTCGATTTATTAAAAGTCATTGCGCTTGGAGCAGACGCTTGTTATAGTGCAAGAGGTATGATGTTTGCATTAGGCTGTATTCAAGCTTTAAAATGTAACGAAGATACCTGTCCTGTTGGTGTTGCAACACAACAGCCACATCTATACAAAGGATTAGATGTCAATGATAAATATGTACGTGTCGCACAATTTCACCGCAATACTTTACGTGCGACAGTAGAAATTATGGAAGCTTGTGGTTTCAAAACTTTATCTGATGTCAGTGCTGACAAGTTTTTCAGAAAAGTTGATGCGGTCAATACGTTAAGTTTTCAAGACATCTACTTTGGAAGAGAAGGACGCCTGATCGAAAGTCACACCGATTTTGAAGCAAAAATGTTTTAAATAAAACAGCAAAAGGTATAAAAAACAGCAGGGGTCTTATGAT
>NZ_DJTA01000002.1:97582-143212 GCF_002440335.1 Sphingobacterium sp. UBA6320
ATCATAAGACCCCTGCTGTTTTATTTCCTCAAATTACAAATAACTTGCTGTAAGGTAACTTGTGCAATGCTAATAGTCTCAGCGCATACACCTTCAAGCGCCTCAGCAATGGTCTTATTGGCTTGTTGCATGCCAACATCTTTTAGTTTGCGTGCTGACTTTGTCAAATAAATCAAATTGGATCTGCGATCCTCTTTGTCGTTAACACGGATGACTAGATTTAATTTTTCCAAATTATTAATCAGCCTAGTGATGCTCGGTTTATCTCGGAAAGTTCGTGTGGCTAACTCTTGCTGCGTAAGTCCCTCCTCTTGCCATAAATTGTACAAAATACTCCATTGCTCAGCCGTAATATTGATTCCCACATCTTTTAAATTACGCTGCATTCTACGTGATATGGCAGTAGTCGCTTTTCCCGTTAGAAAATCATAGAATTCTATCTTTCCAATTAAATCTTCATTAAGCATAATAATTAAAGTCTTTTTAGGTTATACTATATCGTACTTTTTAACCAACTGTTACTTATTCCAAAAAAAATTAATGAACTAGAACGCGTTAGTCAAATAGGTTTATATTTATAAATATAAAGTTTTACACGGTATAACAAAAATTAAATTGTTTTTTTTATTATCTTCATGCTATGGAAAAGTTGGTACCCCTATTAATTGCATTAGCAATCTTTGGTTTTAAGTCATATCAAAACTATATGAAAGAACAAGAGGCTGCCTTAAAAAGAAGAAAAGGTATTGCCCCTGATCCTGCGAAAACGAAACAGCAGCCTGCTACGTATAAATCTATTCCGCAAAAAACACCAGCAGTTTCTCCAGCACCATTTTATTCTGAAAAAATTAAAGAAACAAATGAAATCCAACGATTTAAGAAAGAAAGAGAAGAGCATCGTTTGGCAGTAAGCAAAAAAGCTAAAGCGTCAGGCTCTGAACAAAAAGAAAAAACTATCGCGGAAGATTTTGATCTTAGAAAAGCAGTTATTATGTCTGTAATATTGGATAGACCATACAAATAACAACTATTAATCTATATTGAAGCTATCTGCATCTTGCAGAAATGGGAATGATTTTCTGGCTTCTTGAAGATCTCGAGGTTGAATCGTAAATGTATATAAATCCTCATCTTCAGGTTTATAATATACCACATCCCCCAATGGAGAAATACACATTGAGCCTCCAGAGTAATAGATGTCATTGCCATCATGTCCCACTCGATTCACACCAATAACAAATGCTTGGTTTTCAATAGCACGCGCCGGGATCAATGTACGCCAATGAGCCGAACGTTTATCTGGCCAATTGGCAGTATACACCAATAAATCATAAGCTCCACCTACATTTCGAGACCAAACTGGGAAACGGATATCATAACAAATCATAGGACATATATTCCATCCCTTGATATTAACGACAATACGTTCACGCCCTGCTGTAAAGTATTGGTCCTCTCTTGCCATTGCAAACAAATGACGTTTATCGTACTTTACATACGTACCGTCGGGAGACATCCATACAAAACGATTGAAATATTTTCCATTCTCCACAATGATCAATGAACCTGCAACAACACAGTTTAAAGTCTGAGACATATGGAACATCCATTGCATCGTCTTACCATCAGATGTCTCAGCACACTTCTCAACATTGTTGGTAAACCCCGTGTTAAACATCTCCGGTAGGATAATGAGATCCGTTTTTTCTCTCAAATTTGAAAGTTTAAGCGCAAGATTACTCAAGTTTTTTTCTATATTTTCCCAAAAAATATAAGCTTGAAAGATTGTTACTTTTAACGGTTCCATTTTTAGTTGTTTCGTATATTATGATGAACTAAGTCTACAAATTAAGAATTTTTTTACCAAATAAAGATAAAATAGACAAATAATAGCGCTTTCTACTGTTCTCTGATGAGGAGTTGATTTGATAATGTTATTAACGCATTCTTTCTATCATTTGGTATATCGATAGCAGATAATCTTTCAAATGCAAGTTGTGTATAAGATTCTTTCAATTGATCTGCAAGTGATTTTATGCTATATTTTTGATATAATGTCAACATGTCCTTCAATTTCTCTGGATTATCTGCCCAGGTAGAGTTTAATAAGTTTTGTAAGGAGTTTCGATCTTCTTCCTTTATGATTTCCAATAATTTGACCAATAGATAGGTCTTTTTATTGATCAAAATATCGCCACCTACTTGCTTACCAAAAGTTTCTGGATCTCCATAAGCATCTAAAACATCATCTTGAAGTTGAAAAGCAATACCGATATATTCACCAAATTCATAGATCAATTTTTGATCATGAAGACTTGCATCAGCTAAAATTGCACCCATTTGCAATGCTCCTCCTAATAATACAGAGGTTTTCAATCTGATCATTTCAATGTACTCTTCCATGCTGATTGCATCAGCATGTTCATAATCCATATCCATTTGTTGTCCTTCGCAGACCTGCATCGCAACACGATTGAAGGTTTTTAATAGATCTGCAATATAAATTGGGTCGCAATTTGCCAATTCATCATACGCTTTCACTAACAGCCCATCTCCTGAAAGAATGGCTACACTTAAATTCCATTTTTCGTGCACGGTCTGTTTCCCCCTACGTAGCGGTGCCTGATCCATGACATCATCATGTATAAGTGAAAAATTATGGAAGTACTCGATCGATTTTGCAGCAGGTAAGGCATCTGTAATTTCTCGTATACCAAACATTTCAGCAGCCAATAAGGTTAAAGTGGGCCTAATACGTTTACCTCCTAAACTCAAAAAATAACGAATTGGATCGTAAAGATTAGCGGGCTGATTGGGAAATTGACTGTTTTGAATCGAGTCAACGATTAATTTTTGTAAATGCTGCATATTATCTAATCATCATCTCCTTAAGATATGCGAAGATAAGAATTAAAAAAAGAAAGTTTTGAGTTCACTACGATGAAAAGAGTTTAATTATCTAAGTTTGTAAAAAAGCAAGTATTCATGCGCATTTTAATCATCCATACTTTTTATCAAAGCCCTGGTGGTGAAGATACCGTTTTTCAACAGGAGCAAGAATTGCTAGCTGTGGATCATGAGGTATTATCGCTCACTTTTCAAAATAAAAAGGGATGGAAAGGTGCTTTACAAACAATTTTTTCTTTTTGGAATATAGCTGCTTTATATCGTGTAAAAAGAACTTTAGCCGAATTCAATCCTGACTTAGTTCACATCCACAACACCCAC
This sequence comes from Sphingobacterium sp. UBA6320, assembly GCF_002440335.1. Taxonomy (NCBI): domain Bacteria; kingdom Pseudomonadati; phylum Bacteroidota; class Sphingobacteriia; order Sphingobacteriales; family Sphingobacteriaceae; genus Sphingobacterium; species Sphingobacterium sp. UBA6320. The sequence continues at coordinate 100,811 of NZ_DJTA01000002.1, forward strand.
TATGCCAGCGGGCCGCTTATTATCAGAACAATTTATAAATTGGGGTTTCCATTGGTGATGACCCTACACAATTTTCGTCTACTTTGTCCCTCTGCTATTCTTTATCACAACAATCAACTCTTCCTTTCGAGTTTGAGTCAAAATTTTCCATGGACGGCTATCAAAAATAAAGTCATGGACAACTCAGCCATCAAAACATTTATTTTGGCTGCAAACTATTGGTTTCATAGAAAAATAGGAACATGGAATAGGGTCGATCGCTATATCACTTTATCGGGTTTTGCAAAAAATATATTCGTTAATTCAACTTTGCCGGTGGAGGCACAGAAATTTGTTGTTAAACCCAATTTCACTTTTCCTATTGAAAGTTCCATATCGCCCACAGAAGATTATTTTATATATATTGGTAGACTGACTGAAGAAAAAGGAATTTTAAACTTATTGGAGGTTTTCTCAAAAACTGATATCAAAATACTGATCATAGGAGATGGTATCTTGAAACAAGAGGTCATCGAAGCTGCTCAAAAAAATACCAATATCCATTATTTAGGCTTTAAATCTCGTGCTGAAATAATACCATTGGTTGAAAAAGCGGAAGCATTAATCGTTCCATCTTTGTGGTTTGAAGGTATGCCTATGACCATACTCGAAGCATTCTCAGTCGGAACTCCAGTTATAGGTAGTGATATCGGAGCATTGAGTGAGTTGATAATCCCCAATAAGACGGGTTTATTATTTAATCCACAAGATGTGGATAATATGTTGGTAACTTTGCAGCAATGGAAAGATTATAGTCAACAAGAAAAATTTAACATTACACAAACAACAAAAGCATTCTATTTTAGTAATTTTACTCCTGAGGAGAATAAAAATAAATTGCTATCTATTTACAAGGAGGCAATTCAAGCTAACACTAAACGATCGTCAACATGAGTATTATAATTTTAGATAAGTTAAATATTGCACCTGCTATTCAAGAAGCGTTAGAAACGGTATATGATCCCGAGCTGAAGCCAGCAAATATTGTTGATCTAGGTTTGGTATATGAAATCATAACGAAAGAAAATGGTATTGCAAAGATAGTGATGACTTTAACCGCACCTGGTTGTCCAGTTGCTGGTCAAATAATGGACGAAGTGCAGCAAAAAGTTGCTGCGGTACCAGGAGTAACTGAAGCTCTTGTAGAATTGACATTCGATCCACCTTGGACGAAAGATATGATGAGCGAAGAAGCAAAATTAGAACTGGGCTTCTTGTAAAAAAAAGCGAATCCAATGGATTCGCTTTTTTTATGGTGTTTGACCAGATTCCAAATCACTTAATCTTTTAATTGCCTTAGGCTTAATTTCATCTTTGCCAAATAATTTTGTCCAGATATTCCGAGATTCTTTTGTCAATAATGGTGATACGATGGAAAGTATCAATACGTATACAACAACAAATGACTGTATAACGGGCAATAAACTTCCCGCCTTTCCAATATTAGCCATAATGATCGAAAACTCTCCCCGTGCGGATAATGTAAATCCAATATCAAACGAAGTTTTATTTTTCATCCCTGAAAATTTGGCTGCAAAATAACCTGATGCCAGGTTGCCACAGATCGTAACAGCTGCTGCTATAGAAGCCCATAATACGGCACCTCCAAGCGAAAGCATATCTATTGATAAACCAAAGCTAAAGAAAAACATCGCTCCAAAGAAATCTTTATAAGGCAAAACCATAGCTTCAATCTTCTTGATATACTGGGAATCCGCTAAAACCAATCCAGCCATCAAGGCACCGATTGCTTCTGCAACATGTATAGTTTCGGAAAAACCAGCCGTAATAAATAGCAATGCAAAAATAACAAGGACAAATAATTCGGACGACTTAACCTGTAATAATTTGTCGATCGCAGGAACCAGCTTCCTTCCTAAAATTAAAAATGTCAAGATAAATCCTAATGCCAATAATGAAGTACCAGCTACAGTCCAAAACGAGCTGCTTCCTGTTAAAATCAATCCCGAAAGGAATGAGATATGCATAGCGATAAACAAATCATCAAACATAATCATCCCCATAATTACCTCTGTTTCAGGATTAGCGGTTCGCTTCAAATCGGTTAATACCTTGGCAACAATAGCTGTTGAAGAACTTGTCATAATTCCACACAGTACCATCATCTCTTTGAAGGGAAGATCCATCATCCACCCGATCAGTAAACCCGATATAAAATTGAGCAGTACATAAACAGTACCTCCTGTGACAATTGATTTTCCAGATTTAATTAAACGACCTACAGAAAACTCAAGACCCAAATAAAAGAGAAGAAATAAAACGCCAAGGCGCCCCATAAAATCTATAAAGGGTTTACTCTCGGTAAATGTAAGATCAATAGTACCAATCTGGGGAGCATGTTGGCCCAACACCATACCTATCAATATAAAAAATGGAATAACAGAAAACTTTAGCTTGTTGGCTATCAAGCCTACAAAAGCAACAAGACCAACGGCAATTCCGATTTCTAAAATAAGTGTGTGTGATGGCATATAAATATATTTTGTTTTGAGTATGTTACACTAATATTTCCTTTAATAACTTAATATTATTCTTCTTCCCTGCGATAACTAAGGTTGTACCTGGACTAATCATATAGTCAGGACCTGGATTAATAACGGTATTTTCACCTAGTATCCCCGCAATAATGGATGCCCCTGTTCGCTGACGTACTTCTAGCTCACCAATTGTTTTGTTAGCACCCTCAAATTTGCCTTCCACTTTATACCATTCAATTCTCAAGTCGTCTAATGCAACTTCAATGGTCTCTAAAGCTTTTGGTTTATAAGATAATCCACCGATAATACCTGCGACCTGTCTAGATTCTTCGTCGCTTAAAGTCATCACACAACGAGATTCACTTTCTTCCTCGTCATAACGATATAATTCTCTTCGACCATCGTCATGTATAACCACGACCATATTGTCTCCAGCTTCAGTTTCAATTTGATATTTTTTCCCAATACCAATAAGATCCGACTCTCTTACAACAGACATATTTTTTTGCTTTATTATAAAACTAATTTTTATTTTATTCGCTGAAAGAAAAAGTTATGATCAAACAGCTTCATACAAACTTAGCTAAAAATTCAATCATATCAGCATTTTACCACCTGTTTAACTGCTAATCATCGGCAAAATGAAACTATAAAACAGCCAGATAAACAAAAAAACTGTTTTATGTTTATAGTAAAATTTTTGTGTTACTTTAGATCTACAATGGTATAACGATCATCTTTTTGTCGTTCAGGTATACCAATTGCCACGGTCTTGGAATGATAAAATAAATAAATCCAACCCTGTGGAGCACCTTCTTTCCAATATTCTTTACGCAACTCCTTTGACAGCCGTCCATCAAAATCGTACTTGGCATTATAATTTTGAAAAATCTCTTGTGGTTCTGGCAAAACGTCACCACCGAAAAAATAGTGCTTACTACCTGTTTCAATATGAAAAGTTTGATGGTATTGTGTATGACCACCACTTAAATTATAGCGTATTTCGTCGTTAACAATCCCATCTCCTTCCACTAACTGCAAATTACCGCTGCGTTGCACTACATCAAAAATTTCTGTTCGATAAGAATTATTAATTCCCGAATAGGCATCTTCCCATTCACCACGCTGTACTATATATTCTGCTTCTGGAAATGCAATACGGCCTACTCCTTCCTCAAAACTGACCATTCCGCCAGCATGATCTTTGTGCAGATGTGACATCAGCACATATTTCACATCCTTTGTTTCATATCCAAGTTTTTTAATGTTTTGATGAAGGAATAGTTCACCGTCAGGATTTGTTTGTCCTAATCCGGTATCACATAAAACAAGTCCGTCATTGGTTTCAATGAGAAAAGGGTGAACATGGATAAACATGGAGGAAGGACGATCTATGGCAAGATGAATAGTCGGATCAAAAGGAATAAATTTTTTCGAAGCATCGACCGAAAATGAGCCTTCGAATAAGGAATGTGCTAGTGCCATCTTTAATTTATTGGAAACTTGCGTGTTATATACCACACCATGATTAGCCTATTGTATTATTAGGTTAGTCAATAGACAAAACGTATATTTACACATAATTACGATGCAAAGATATGCAAAAAAGGTGGGTACTAAAATCTAAAAGTGAAGTCAAAAAAGTTAATCAATTAAGCAATGAACTTGGTATTAATCCAGTATTAGCAGAATTATTAGTCAGTAGAAATATTGAGACTTTTGATGCTTCTAAACATTTTTTTCGACCGTCTTTAGACCAGCTCCACAACCCATTCTTGATGCAAGATATGGAAAAAGCCATTGCACGAATTACTACTGCAATAGGCCAAAATGAAAAGATCTTAATTTATGGCGATTATGATGTGGATGGTACTACAGCTGTAGCTGTGGTGTACAGTTTTTTCAGGGAATTTCACTCGCGTATCGAATTCTATATTCCAGATCGCTATGCTGAGGGTTATGGTATTTCTACACAAGGCATTGATTACGCTGCCGAAAATGGCTTTTCTTTAATTATTGCATTGGATTGTGGTATAAAAGCAAACGATAAGGTTGAATATGCAAATTCAAAAAATATCGATTTTATTATAGGAGATCATCATCTACCTGGTGATGAACTTCCTCCTGCATTTGCGGTATTGGATCCGAAAAGAAAAGATTGCAATTATCCCTACAAAGAATTATCAGGCTGTGGAATAGGCTTTAAACTGATTCAAGCTTTCATCATGAAAAATGATATGTCCTTGGATATCTGTTATCAATATCTGGATTTAGTAGCCGTGAGCATCGCTTCTGATATTGTACCGATCACAGGTGAAAATCGTATTCTGACACATTTTGGATTGATCAAATTAAATACGAATCCGTGCTGTGGATTACAGGCTTTGGTTGATCTTTCCACCAATAAAACAAAGACATTTACTGTCAATGATATAGTCTTCCAGATTGGGCCCCGAATCAATGCTTCTGGAAGAATAGATCATGCAAAAGACGCTGTAAAATTATTGATCTCAAAATCATTGCAAGAAGCGAAGGATTTTAGTATCAATATTGACGATCAAAATAATGTACGTAAGGATTTCGATCTCAGAATAACGGAAGAAGCATTGGCCATTATCGATGACAATGATTCGCTTAAAACTCGAAAATCAACGGTATTATATAAATCAGACTGGCATAAAGGTGTCATTGGGATCGTTGCTTCCAGACTTACAGAAAGATATTACAGACCGACCATTATTCTGACAGAAACCAATGGGCACATTGCTGGGTCATGTCGATCGGTGATCGGCTTTGACTTATATGAGGCTTTAAGTGAATGTAGTGATTTATTGGATCAATTTGGAGGCCATAAATATGCCGCAGGGCTGACCATGCAAATTGAAAACATTAAATTATTTCAAGATCGTTTTGAACAAGTGGTGACTCGACTTATCAAACCTGAAATGTTAACACAAGAAATATTGATCGATACAAAACTCCATCTTCAGGATATCGATGCCAAATTTCACCGTATATTAAGTCAGTTCGAACCCTTCGGACCACAAAATGAAAGTCCCATTTTTTTAAGTCAAAAAGTAAGTCTTATTGGATCGGCCTATCTGGTAGGATCCAATCATTTAAAAATGACTGTTAAACAAGAGCATTCACCTTCGTTTGATTGTATCGGGTTTGGACTTTCTGAACATATTGAAACCATTAATAGTGGCAAACCATTTGATATGTGCTACAGCATAGAAGAAAATGTATGGCGGGGTAAAAAGAATTTACAATTAAATTTAAAAGGAATTCGATATTAAAATATATTTTTAATAATCAGATTGTTATCTTGAGTTAAAATACGACATAAAATGATACTAAGAGCTGAACATCTCATCAAAAAATACAAACAACGTACTGTTGTGAACGATGTTTCTTTCCAAGTAGAGCAAGGCGAAATTGTAGGTCTTTTAGGACCTAATGGAGCAGGAAAGACCACCTCGTTTTATATGATTGTTGGATTGATAAAGCCCAATGAAGGTCATGTATATTTAGATGATCAGGAAATCACGCAGGATGCCATGTACCAACGTGCTCAAAAAGGAATTGGTTATCTTGCCCAAGAAGCTTCTATCTTTAGAAAGCTGTCTGTAGAACACAACATCCTCTCTGTATTGGAAATACACTACCCCAATAAAAAAGAGCGTTTGGAAAAACTGGAAGAACTACTAGCCGAATTTAGTCTTAATCGGGTTCGTAAAAATAGAGGTGATTTATTATCTGGAGGCGAAAGACGTCGTACAGAAATAGCCCGAGCTCTAGCAGCCAATCCTTCTTTCATCCTGTTGGATGAGCCATTTGCGGGTGTGGATCCAATTGCGGTAGAAGAGATTCAAACGATTGTAGCGAAACTCAAAACACGCAATATCGGAATCCTCATCACTGACCATAATGTTCAAGAAACATTGTCCATTACTGACAGAGCTTATTTACTAACAGAAGGAAAAATTATGTTGACAGGTACTCCCGAGGAAATTGCTAGCAATGAAATGGCGCGTAAATTTTATCTGGGACAACATTTTGAACTCCGTCGCAAAAAGTTAAATACTTAAACTTACTCCACTTGATATGGCAATATTAGATTCACTATTAACTTGGTTCATGAAGAAGCGGATTCATCAGATTGAATTATTCATGAAATATCCGCATGATGTACAAGAAGAATGGTTTCAAAGTTTAATATCATCAGCAGAAGCAACAGAGTGGGGCAAAAAATATGATTATAATAGTATTTTAACTCCAGAAGAATTTAAAAACAGAGTTCCTATACAAGATTACAATTCGTTAAAACCTTATATTGATCGTATGATCAAAGGGGAGCAAAATATATTGTGGCCTTCAGATATCAAGTGGTTTGCTAAATCTTCGGGAACAACATCCGACCGGAGTAAATTTATCCCGGTAAGTGAAGAGTGCCTAACTGAATGTCACTTCCAAGGTGGCAAAGATATGTTGACAATTTACTTCAACAATAAGCCAGAGAGCCAAATTTTCAGCGGTAAATCTGTTGTACTCGGAGGTAGTTCACAAATTAATAGTTTTAGTTCAGATTCATATTATGGCGATCTATCTTCCATATTATTAAGAAATCTCCCTTTTTGGGCTGAGTTCAAAAGAACGCCCAATTTAGAAGTAACTTTGCTTCCTGACTTTGAAGAAAAAATAGAAAAGGTTGCGAATATTACCATTCATGAAAATGTCACTAATCTAGCAGGAGTTCCGACTTGGAATATTGTACTGGCAAAGAAAATATTGGAAATTACAGGAAAGAATAATTTACTGGAGGTATGGCCTAACTTAGAATTTTATACGCATGGAGGTGTAAGTTTTAAACCCTACCGTGAACAATTTAAAAAATTGATTCCTTCCGATAAAATGTATTATTTAGAGAATTACAATGCTTCTGAGGGATACTTTGCCTTACAGGACATGTCCGATTCTGAAGAATTACTATTAATGCTTGACTATGGTATCTATTACGAATTTTTACCTATTGAAAATCTATACGACGAAAATCCGCAAACATTAGGCTTGCATGAAGTAGAATTAAATAAAAACTATGCTTTGATTATTTCGACCAACGCTGGTTTATGGCGATATATGATCGGAGATACCATTAAATTTGTCACCCTATCTCCATATCGTATTCAGATAACAGGACGTACAAAGCAATTTATCAATACCTTTGGAGAGGAACTTATCGTAGACAATGCTGAGGATGCTATAAAGAAGGCGAGTGAAATAACCCATGCTATTGTGAAAGATTATACCGCTGGTCCGATTTACTTCAAGGAAGGTGAAGCTGGAGCTCATGAATGGATTATAGAATTTGAACAACAACCTGATAATTTTGAAACCTTCTGCAACATATTGGATGAAACGCTCCGAGAGATTAATTCTGATTATGATGCGAAACGTTATAAAAACATGGCACTACAATTTCCCGTGATTCATAATGCCCCTAATTATACATTCTTTGAATGGATGAAATCAAAAGGAAAACTTGGTGGTCAAAATAAAGTTCCGAGGTTATCCAATAACCGTGATTACTTAGAGCCCCTATTAGCGATAATAAAAAAATAGGAGAAATTTTAGATTTCTCCTATTCATTTGTTGAGTACTTGTCTCTACTGAAAAATTAGGAAGTACTTACGGTTTGATAGCTGTTTTATAAAGGAAAACAAAAAAACCTAAAATAAAATTTAGTGAAAATCCATTTTTTTCCACAGCTGTCTTTTGATCAAACTCTAATTCATCCTCTTCCAATGCATTTCTTTTACTGTTTAATTCTTGCATGGCTTTAATCATTTAGTTTGTTGTTATTAATTAATATCTGTTTAAAAAGTGTGAGCTAACTTAAAGTCTACTGTCTTGGACAGTTAACCATTGTGATTGCGTTAAACCAAATAACATGCCACATTATGATTTCTATGTGAATTCATATAAATTTAATATGGAAGAAATTTTAAATTAAGAAATTGCTATAAAACGATGACAAAAAAGTGATTTGTCTTTCATCCCTAATAAGTTAGTGTCCATAAAAAAAAACGCGAATCCTAAAAAAGAGACAATTTTATCTTATTATAATAAAATATATTGTAATAGAACAAAATAGCTTAAACTGTGTATTTATCCTTCAAATTCATAGTTTTTTTCCTACTTTAGCATACGTAATTTAAATACAATGAGCGCGACAGAAAATTATTCAATTCGCGTAGAGCCCACAAAAGAATCGAGACTCTCGCAAGTAGATTTTAACAATCTAAAATTTGGAAAAATATTATCCGACCACATGTTGGTCGCAAACTATCAAGATGGAGCATGGACAGATGTTAGTATTGTGCCTTATGGCGATATTAATATAAGTCCTTCGATGTCAGCATTACATTATGGTCAAGCTATTTTTGAAGGTATCAAAGCGTACAAATTTCAAGATGGTACCATCAGTATTTTCCGCCCTGACAAAAATTGGGAAAGATTTAACAAGTCTGCAGCACGTTTAGAAATGCCTGAAGTACCCGAAGAAATCTTTTTAGGTGGATTAAAGAAACTACTATCGACTGATAGTAATTGGGTACCTCATGCACCTGGCACCTCTTTATATATTCGTCCTTTTATGTTCGCAACAGAGGCGGCATTGGGCGTACACCCCTCTAATTCATACAAATTTATCATCATTACTAGTCCAGTAGGTGCTTATTATAGTAATCCTTTAAAATTAAAGGTAGAAACACACTATACCCGTGCAGCTGAAGGTGGTGTAGGATTTTCAAAAAATGCAGGTAACTATGCATTATCTCTATATCCAACTCGCTTAGCGAATGATGAAGGTTTTGACCAATTGATGTGGACAGATGCTTCGGAACATCAGTACATCGAGGAAGCTGGTACCGCCAACCTCATCTTCCGTATCGGCGATAGTATCATTACACCGCATGGTGATACGATATTGCATGGAGTGACACGCCGTACTATTATGGAACTCGCAGATAAGTGGGGCTATAAAACAGAACAACGCAGAGTGTCCGTAAAAGAGCTTATCGATGGTATTAAAGCAGGTATTGTGACAGATGCATTTGCAGCTGGAACTGCCGCGACATTAACACCAATTGCTACGATCGGATATGAAGGTGAATTATTTCAATTGCCGCCAGTTGAAGGTCGCGATTTTTCTAAAAAAGTATTAACTTATTTAGATGATCTTCGTTATGGCAGAATTACAGATGAATTTGGTTGGAATATGATTGTAGAATAGAAAATTATTAGATCCAAAAAAAAAAGCGCTATGTTCATACTCTTAACATAGCGCTTTTTTTTATCTATATTTCTTTATCAACAGAGTTATTAACATAATGTGGATAACTCTGTTGATAAATGCAAAAATTAGGATTGAATATAGTCTATAATCTGATTTTTATCTTGCGGATCAAACCAAGTGGTATCTTTATTCTTCTTGAACCAAGTAATTTGTCTCTTCGCATATCTTCTCGAGTTCTGTTTTATTTTGTCAACAGCTTCCTCCCAAGAAATAGTTCCATCTAAAAAAGCAAATATTTCAGCATATCCGACAGTCATTAACGCTGGCTTATGCTGATAAGGAATCAATGATTTCACCTCTTCCAATAATCCTTCTTGTAACATTAAATCGACCCGTTTATTGATACGTTCATATAAATCAGCTCGATCCATATTTAGTCCAATAGTCACAATATGAAATGGACGCTCCGATTTTGTATGATTTAAAAAATTAGAAAACGGTAATCCTGTAGTCTCAAACACTTCCAGAGCACGAATCACACGTTGGACATTTGAAAGATCAACTTGATTATAATAGATCGGATCTACTTCTTTCAAATACTCTTGCAAGGGTACTATACCAGCAGTTTCAAATCTTTTATTTAATTGTTCACGAACTTCCGGCAAAGCTTTCGGTAAATTGTCAAGACCTTCGCATACTGCTTGCACAAATAAACCCGATCCACCGACCATAATGACGATGTCCTTTTTTTCAAACAAGGAAGTAATTTTATCAAGGGCATCTCTTTCAAAATCACCCGCAGAATAATCTGCTTCAATCGTATGAGAGTTAATAAAATGATGGGGAGCTTGACTTAATTCAAATGGCGTTGGTTTAGCTGTCCCAATATTCATCTCCTGATAGAACTGTCTTGAATCTGCCGATATAATTTCAGTATCAAAATGCTGGGCAAGCTGAATCGCCATAGCAGTCTTACCTACTGCTGTAGGACCTACTATTGAGATTAACGTTTTTTTATGCTTTTGCTTACTATTCAACATTAATATTCGTCAAACGAGCCGCCACTCTCTTTTTCAGATTTATCTTCTTCCTCTTCATCATCTCCGTCAAACAAATCAAATTCTTCGTCGTCATCCACACCATATTGTGTTTCATCAACCAAAACTTCTTCCTCCTCATCATCATCTAGCGGATCTGCGACTGGAAAATTGGCTGCTCCTAAAGATTTAGGGGCTGCTCCTACAGTTTTAAATACTACTGGATAAGTTTTACCTTCCTCTTCTTTCAAAATCTTAATCAATTCCACATGAAATTCATAAGGGTGATCAAAATTATAGATGTAATAAAACTTTTGATGAGGATCATCGATAAACTTACTTAAACGAATATTCTCCATTAATAAAACACCCTCTGATACTTTACGGGCAGTTGGTAAAAAAGCAATTTCAGTTCCTTTTTTCCATTGGTCATTACTGACATAAAAGGAAGATGTACGTTCAGCTTCATAAGCAGTTGTCTTATGGATAGCCTCATGTAATTCTAAAAAAGTTTGTTTTGAAAGCATATCGATTTCTCTATACACATCCTCATAATCTTCAAAAGTGATTCTGAATCTATAAATAGCCATTTTTAATATTCGTTTTGTTTGTTAACAAGATGAGTTTCAATATAAATTGAAACAATTAAAATTACTTTTTTTATTTAACAGTTGTATTCAAATCCCATGCCTTTCTAATAGTCAAGCCTAATTCTTCAGCTCTATTGACCATAAAATGATAAGCATCCATTTTGGCATTAGGTATTTCCCCTTCCAAAATTGCTTCTCTAATGGCATTTTTTATTTTTCCAACTTCACGGCCAGGACCTATTCCAAAGACTTCCATAATATCTTCTCCAGAAATCGGGGGCTGCCAATTTCTAATTTGATCGCGCTCTTCCACATCTTTAAGCTTCTGCTTGACCAATTCAAAATTCTGACGATATTTCTTCTTTTTATATTCGTTTTTTGTTGTTACATCTGCATGGCATAATTGCATCAACGCATCGATATCATCACCTGCCTCGAACAACAAACGACGTACTGCCGAATCAGTAACAATATCTTGAGCCAGTACGATCGGTCGTAGGTGTAACAATACGAGCTTTTGTACAAACTTCATTTTTTCATTCAATGGCAGTTTCAGCTCAGCAAATAACTTAGGAACCATTCTTGCTCCTTTGTCCTCATGCCCATGGAATGTCCATCCTAATTTCTTGTCAAATCTCTTTGTAGCAGGCTTTGCTATATCGTGCATGATAGCTGCCCATCTTAACCAAAGATCATCTGTTGTTTCGCACACATTATCCAAAACTTCTAACGTATGGTAAAAATTATCTTTATGTCCCTTACCATCAATAATCTCTACACCATATAAATTTTGCATAGCAGGAAAAACCAATGGTAACAAACCTGTATCAAATAAATATTTAAAACCTATAGAAGGTTTTTTCGATAAAATAATTTTATTGATTTCATCAATAATCCGCTCTTTAGAAATAATACGTATCCGTTCTTTCGTATCAGTAATTGCCCGAACGGCATCCATATCTATTTTAAAATTCAATTGTGTAGCAAAACGAATTGCACGCAACATGCGTAAAGGATCGTCTGAAAAAGTGATAATAGGATCAAGTGGTGTACGAATAGTCCGCAATTCAATATCTCCTACTCCATTGAATGGATCTAACAATTGTCCATAATTTTCTTTATTCAATGAATAAGCCATGGCATTAATTGTAAAGTCACGACGATTTTGATCATCTTCCAAAGTGCCATCTTCAACAATAGGTTTTCTCGAATTGCTGCGATAAGATTCTTTACGGGCACCGACAAATTCGACATTCAATCCTTCAAAAACCAGCATTGCTGTTCCAAAACTTTTATAAACAGCGACTTTCGTTTTTAAAAGATTCCCGAGAGCAGTAGCAAATTCAATTCCACTTCCGATAACAACAATATCCACATCATTATTAAACTGCCGTTGCATGATTCGATCACGCACATAACCGCCAATAACGTAGCATTCCGTGCTCGTTTTTTCGGCTAACTCTTTAATGATTGGGAAAATAGGATGTTGTAAATTATCACTCATAGCATGAATCTAGGTCCTTAAAAAACCACTAGGATGCAAAAGTAAGGAATTTATTATAAAATAGGCATTAGTCTTATGATATAAGCACACAAGACTAATGATATTATTAGCGATTTGCTAGTCACGATCTCGAGAGAGCTTGCGAAAAGCTAATGGGTTTTGGGTAAGCTCAGCTTGCTCACGACGACGGCCAACAATATGGACGGCCTGAAATATCGCTTCCATAAATGATTCATGTGCAGCAATATTTTTTCCTGCAATATCATAACCTGTTCCATGATCGGGAGAAGTCCGCACAATGGGCAAACCAGCAGTGAAATTAACGCCATTACGTTTTGCTATATGCTTAAAGGGAATCAATCCCTGATCATGATACATCGCTAATACAGCATCAAATTTTTCATATGCATGATTAGCAAAAAAACCATCTGCAGGATAAGGTCCAAAACAAAGCATTCCTTTCTCTCGCGCCTTTTCCAAAGTTGGTCTAATGATCGTATCATCTTCCGTACCGATCACACCATTATCTCCTGCATGAGGATTGAGCCCCAATACAGCAATTTTTGGTTTTTGAATCCAAAAGTCCTTTTTTAGACTATCATTCATTAACACCAATTTATTCATGATTGCTTCCTCTGTAATATGCTCGGCAACATCTTTCATCGGAATATGACCTGTCACAACACCAACGCGAAGCTCATCGCAAATCATAAACATCAACACATCATTAGCATTTGTCTTCTCTTGCAAATATTCTGTATGTCCAGGAAAATGAAAGCCTTCCTGTTGAATATTGTGTTTGTTTATAGGAGCTGTCACAACCGCATCTATCTTTCCAGCATTCAGGTCTTCAATAGCTTTTTCTAACGAAATAAAGGCATATTTGCCCCCAATTTCATTTTCTTCCCCTAAGGTAATCTTAACATCCTCTTGCCAGCAGTTAATCATGTTAGCACGTTTAGGATTTGCCTGTTCAGGATCATTGATGACATTAAAACTAAAATCATTGACGCCTAATGCCTTTCTATGAAAAGACGCAACTTTTGTATTACCATAAACAATTGGAGTGAAAAATTCTAATACACGATTGTCCAACAATGATTTAATAATCACTTCCAATCCGATACCATTAATATCGCCTACTGTAATACCTATTTTTAATTTGTCAGCCATAGTAAAAAATGAAATTATTGACTCAAAAGTAATTAAAATTATACGAAATAGTCAAGGTTTGATCGAAATATCAAATTCGTTTAAAAAGCATATGCTGTAAACCATAACGACCATTTTTAAATCGACCACTGTCCTGATAATCTATTTGGCGATATAATTGATACGCATGATGATTTTCAATATTCACAGTCAGCACAATCTCATCAATATCCTCAATTAGACTCTTAACAAAGGAATCTAATAATAACAATGCTTGTCTTGCGATTCCTTTCCCTTGAAAACTAGGATTTAAAGATAATCCTCTCAATAATATTGAATTTGGATTACCCGTAAAGAGCAGGTGATCCACAGTACGATCTAATAAGAAAAAACCAACAGGATTTTCTTGATATAATATGGTAATGGGATATTTATTCTTGATTTTTTGAACTTCGTCAATTACAATATATTGATATACAGTTTTTGTGAAGTGACGTTGCTGTTCATCTAACGCATAGGACAATTGTTCATAATGCGCGTCTTCATAGTTAACTAAAGAAACGGATAATAAATTTTCTATCATTGGGTTTATCATATTACATTCCTACTAGACAAGTTACTGCTTTTTCCTTAATAAAATAATGATTGTTGTAAGAGCAGAACGAACTTTCGAGCTCAAAGCAATTAAATCGTTAACTTTATTTTTTATTATATGACTTAATTAAAATTGTGAATAAAACAAATTTATCTAAGTTTGTAGCAAATACGAGCATAATATGAGTACAGTAAGAGCCAAGAAACATTTAGGGCAACACTTTTTGAATGATAAAAATGCAGCACAAAAAATAGTTGATGCTTTAAATCCTACGTTAGGATTTACACAAGTACTAGAGGTTGGTCCTGGAATGGGTGTTCTTTCCGATTTCCTACTGCAAAATACGGCATATGAAACATGGATGATTGATGTGGATGATGAGTCTATCGAATTTTTAGCAGACAAATATCCTCAGTTAGAACACCGATTGATTCATGGTGATTTTCTGACGCTGGATTTTGCAAAGCATTTTGATGAAAAAATAGCTATTATCGGTAATTTCCCCTATAATATATCATCTCAGATCTTATTTAAAATATTGGACGAACGCAATCGTGTGGTTCAGATGACGGGTATGTTTCAAAAAGAGGTTGCTGAAAGGTGTACGGCAAAAGCTGGTAGCAAGGAATATGGAATTTTGAGTGTTTTCTTACAAGCATACTATCATGTTGAATATCTTTTTACAGTTAAAGCAGGTGCATTTAATCCCCCACCAAAAGTGCTTTCTGGGGTGATTAGAATGACTAGAAATGAGCGTCAGGAATTAGATTGTGATGAAAAGTTATTCTGGAGAGTGGTAAAATCAGCTTTTAATCAAAGAAGAAAAACATTACGAAATTCATTGTCGGCGGTAGTTACAAAAGATAAAATGTCTGACAATCCATTGTACGAGCTACGTGCAGAAAGACTGACTGTCAATGACTTTATAGTCCTGACTAATGAAATTGCCAGCGAACTGTAAGTTAATATCTTGTTTTTTAACCTGATTTGATTTTAATGAATCTGAAGACCACTTTTATATATATCGCTTTAGGTGAAAAATTTGCTTATCACCTTCAGACCATATTCAGTTTGCTCAGTCTTGTGAAATTTAGAAGCGAAGCAATTAAATATGTCATTTACACAGACCATCCTGAATATTATAAGTGGTTATCAGCGTTAATTGAGATTCGCCATATAGATCTTCAGACATTTGAGAATTGGATAGGCCCTACTCAATATTTCTATAGGACTAAAATTAAAGCCATGCAAGATGCTGCTTTAAAAGATGATGGTCACCTCATCTTTTTAGATTCAGATACGATGGCAATTGCACCTTTAGATCAACTGATCGGTCAGCTTTCTTCCGGACATAATTTTCTTCATTTAAAAGAGCGGTTCCTGTCGGATAAGCAGATTACCAACGACCATAAGAGGATGTGGAAAATCATTGGAGGTACAAAAATTAATAATATCGTGATGGATGATACGATTCGTATGTGGAATTCTGGCATCATCGCACTAAATCAGCAGGACAAAATCAAATTATTAGATGATGTACTTTTATTCAATGACACATTGTGTGATCAAAATATTGTTTGTCGTGTAAAAGAACAATTCGCATTCTCCGTAGTACTAGAAAAATACGGAAATTTAAACGTGGCTGATTCCTGGATACTCCACTATTGGGGAAATAAAGAAGAGTGGCATCAAAAAATTTTAGATTTTTTAATGCCTCAGCTGCTTGCCGCTCATAAGCCCGAAGATGTTGCTGATCTGATCGATACAGAAGAATGGATAAAAACACCCTATCATCGGCATATTTCGTCCTTTAAAAAACGTCTGTTGAAATTTTGCATTAATAAAAAAGATCGTACCTTGACTATTGAATAATTAAATTCGCTGTATGTGAAAAGATTTACGATAATTGGTGGTGGAGTTGCGGGATTAACCGCAGCAATTGGTTTAAATAAGATTGGGCTACAGGCATCAATCTTTGAAAGTGCAAAAATATTAGCAGGTATTGGTGCTGGCTTTGGATTAGCAGCCAATGCCATACAGGCACTTGACTATTTAGATCTTAAAGCTGGGGTGATCCCTCTTGGTCATTATTTAGAAAATTATAATATCCTAGATGAACAAGGGAAAATTCTAGCATCTCCCGAGACCAAGAAGATCAGCACGCAATATGAACAGGATAATTTTGCCATCCACCGTGCCGATTTACATCAATTTCTACTCCAGCAAATAAATATCACGGACTTACATTTAGGAAAAAGAGCATTCAAAGTTGAAGAGGATACAGCTGGTATTGCTGTTTTCTTTGACGATGGCACTGTACATACAACTGATTATTTGATTGTTGCCGACGGTGTAAAATCTCGACTAAGACAGCAATTAATTCCTGACTCAGCTCCTCGATATGCAGGTTATACCTGTTGGCGTGCCACCATTGACAATGCCCATATAAACCTCAAGACCGGTTTCGAGACCTGGGGTAGTAAAGGACGTTTTGGAATGACTCCACTTGTTGGAAACAAGATCTATTGGTATGCTTGCATCAATGCGGAGCCAAATAGTGCTCAGTATAGTAATTATACCATCGAGGATCTCAGGCTGAATTTTGCTCATTACCATGATCCTATACCAAAGGTGTTAGCAGAAACAAAAGACGAACAACTCATCTGGAATGATATTATTGATATTAAACCTCTAAAACATCTTGCATTAGGCAATATCTTATTTATTGGAGATGCTGGACATGCAACTACTCCAAATATGGGACAAGGTGCTTGCCAAGCGATAGAAGACGTAGCCGTATTAGTGGACGAATTGAAGAAGACAAAGGATGTCACGCTAGCTTTTAAACATTTCGAACAAAGGAGATTAAAAAGAACGCGGTATATCACCGAAACTTCTTGGACTATAGGAAAGATCGCACAATGGCAAAACCCGATCAGTATCATGGCTCGAAATACGCTGATGACCATACTTCCCGAGAAAATCAAACAACATCAATTGAAAACACTTTTAAGTGTTGATTTTATGAAATAAAAAATCAAATGAAAACAAAAGTATTAATCGTAGATGATGCGCATACCGTACTTCTTCAAAAATTAGAACAAGCTGGTATTGCATATGACTACAATCCAGACTTCACTAGAGTAGATGCTGAAAATGCAATTGTAGCTTATACTGGATTAATCATCAGATCGAAATTTCAAGTTGACCAACAGTTTATAGATTTAGCAAGTAATCTGCAATTTATCGCACGCTGTGGAGCGGGTATGGATAACATCGATGAAACTTATGCTGTATCGAAAGGAATTAAACTCATCAGTGCAAATGAAGGAAATCGAGACGCTGTTGGAGAACATATGATCGGCATGTTACTTTCTTTAATGAATCATCTCAACAACGGAAATCAAGAAATTAAAAATGGTGTATGGCGTCGAGAACCCAATCGAGGCTATGAATTAAAAGGAAGAACTGTAGCACTCATTGGCTATGGTCACAATGGACAAGCAATGGCAAAAAAGCTTTCAGGATTTGATGTCAATGTGATTGCGTATGATAAATATAAGACAGGATTTACAGATCAATTTGCCAAAGAAGTTTCTATGGAAGAAGTGGTCAAACAGGCAGATGTACTTAGTTTTCATATACCGCTAACTAAAGAAACTAAAGGGTTGATTAATCAAGAATATCTGCATCATTTTCGGAAACCCTTATTTTTCTTGTTAGGTGCTCGTGGAGGAATTGTTGAAGTTGCAGCTGTTTTAAAAGCGATGGATGAAGGAAAAATCATCGGAGCAGCTTTCGATGTGCTACCTGTTGAAAAATTTCCTACTCTTGCAGAACAATCCTGGTTTTCTGATTTAGCCAGTAGAAACAATGTTCTATTAAGTCCACATGTAGCCGGTTGGACATTTGAAAGTTACTATAAACTATCGGATGTTGTGGCAGAAAAGATTATTTCACTTTTGAAAAAATAAGCGTTTACATTTAAGTCAGGCAAAATATTGGACAAAGACAACCACTACAAATTGAAGAACCAAACTTACGTCTAATAAATAAGCATAATGGTAATGGTCATTTCTCTTGAAAACAATCAATTTCAACAAAAGGCAAATCATTGCGTTGGTGAGCAAAAGACCCATTTTGAGCACTAGATCATAAGGAGCACCTAAAATCAAGAGACTATGTAAGCTTAGCAATAAATAGCATAGACTCTTTGCTCTACTTTCTCCGAGCATATTAGGCAATGTTCGAAGATGATAGTACGAATCTTGTTTAATATCCCGAATATCGAAAGGCAATGTACAGATAATCAAGAACAGGAACTTCAATCCAGCGAGATAATATAACAAATTAAGATTTACCAAAATATTATTGCTGTACAACTCGACATAAGGTAAAAATATACTACTCAACACCCAGACAAAAGCAATATGGAAAATTTTCATTGCTGGAATCTGTCTTAATCCCCCCCATCGTCCTCTTAAAGGAATGATAGGAAGACTATACAATACACTCACAAGCCCGATGATACCTAAGAAAAAGATCGCATAAAGATGGATATGAAAAAGACACCATATACATATACATGCTGCTAAACAGGTATTGATCAATAAAAATCGTTCGTATTTAAAAACCCATCTTGTTCGGGCATATATGGATCTTTCGGGATGTTGAGGTTTGGATAAGATTAAACTAAAATTATAAAGAGCAAGTGTCGCCGCCCCTTCAATTAGTGCGATATAAACATTGATCTCCTGATCCAAGATCACATATGTCAATACGCATTGTGAAGCCGCTGCAAGAGCAATTAGTATATTGCTAAAAATCAAAAAATAATATACTTTTTTTAGTACATCCATACAGATCAATCTATTATATCATGAGCAATATAACAATAGTGTTATAAAAAAGTTAAATTTCAAATTATAAATTTTATAAATTGCCTTTTGTCGCAAAAAAAACTAAATTAGCTGATTCCTAATGAACTTGTTTAATCAACCAAATTGCGTTTTTAGGGATTGAAATTAATAAAACCAAAATATGAGTCTACAAATCAAATCATTTGAAGAATATCAAGAAGTTTATAAAAAAAGTGTAGAAGACCCGGAAGCTTTCTGGGGAGAGATAGCGGAAAACTTTTTTTGGAAAAGAAAATGGACAAATGTTCTGAATTGGAATTTCACGGAACCTAATGTAAAATGGTTCGAAGGTGGAAAATTAAATATTACAGAAAATTGTCTAGACCGTCACATTTATAATTTAGGAGATAAACCAGCTATTATTTGGGAACCCAATGATCCAAATGAAGCGCATCGTATTTTATCTTACAAACAACTTTTACAGAAGGTTGAGCAGTTTGCCAATGTTCTAAAAAATAACAATATCCGCAAAGGAGACCGTGTGTGTATTTATTTACCGATGGTACCTGAATTGGTCATTGCAACTCTGGCATGTGCACGTATCGGAGCTATCCATAATGTCGTATTCGGAGGTTTTTCAGCACAATCTATTGCTGACCGTATCAATGATGCAGCATGTAAAGTAGTGGTTACGTCCGATGGTAGCTATCGCGGTCCAAAAGTATTGGAATTAAAGAGCATTGTAGACGATGCGCTGATGCAATGCGACACGGTTGAAAAAGTAATTGTATTGACAAGAACGCGTACACCTGTATCCATGATCAAAGGTCGTGATGTCTGGTGGGAAGACGAGATCAAGAAGGTAGAAACACAAGGAAACCCAGCTTGTCCTGCTGAAGAGATGGATTCGGAAGATACGTTATTTATCCTTTACACCTCCGGATCTACAGGAAAACCAAAAGGAGTCGTGCATACCACAGGTGGTTATATGGTCTACACGGGTTATACTTTCTCAAATGTATTTCAATATCAGCAAGGAGAAGTATATTTCTGTACTGCAGATATTGGTTGGATTACAGGTCACTCTTATATTGTCTATGGTCCACTCTCGCAGGGAGCTACTTCATTGATGTTTGAGGGAACACCAACGTTTCCTGACGCTGGTCGTCTATGGGATATCGTTGAAAAGTATAAAGTCAATATTTTATATACAGCACCAACAGCTATCCGTTCGTTAATGGCCTTTGGCGATTCGTTTATTGACGGTAAAGATCTGAGCAGCATCCGCAAACTGGGATCTGTTGGAGAGCCTATCAATGAAGAAGCATGGCACTGGTACAATAGCAAAGTGGGTAAAGAAAAAGCACCAATTGTTGATACCTGGTGGCAGACTGAAAATGGCGGTATCTTAATCGCTCCTATGGCTGGGATTTCACCTACTATACCGGGATATGCGATGTTGCCATTACCAGGGGTGCAACCAGCCCTTATGGACGAAAATGGAAAAGAGATTGAAGGAAATGATGTCTCTGGCAATCTATGTATCAAGTTCCCATGGCCAGGTATGTTACGTACCACTTGGGGGGATCATGAGCGTTGTCGTCAAACCTATTTTGCAACCTATGAAAACATGTACTTCACCGGTGATGGTTGCTATAGAAACCCTGAAGGATACTACAAAATCACTGGCCGTGTAGATGATGTGTTAAATGTTTCAGGGCACCGTATTGGTACTGCCGAAGTAGAGAATGCGATCAATATGCACTCTGATGTTGTCGAATCGGCAATAGTAGGTTATCCACACCCTGTAAAAGGACAAGGTATTTATGCCTACGTAATCGCACACCATCATATCGATGATGAAAGTACGCGTAAAGATATTATGCAGACGATTACGAGATTGATTGGTGCTATCGCCAAACCAGATATTATCCAATTTGTATCTGATCTTCCAAAAACTCGCTCTGGAAAAATCATGCGTCGCATCCTTAGAAAAATTGCAGAAGGGGAAAGATCAAATTTAGGAGATACTTCTACCTTACAAGATCCAGCTGTTGTTGATGCCATCATCGAAGGAGCTGATAACTTGAAGAAATAAAAAAAACTTAATATTTTTATAAAAACAGAAGCCACCTCATCAGGTGGCTTCTGTTTTTATAGACAATACATCATATTTATTGAAAAATATTCTATTTAAATAGAATAAACAAAAAAAAACTTATATTAACATTAAAAATTAAACAAAATTCTTTAAAAAAAGTAATTTTAAAACATTTCACAATATAAAATAATCGAAAAACTCATCAAAAAAAGTAAAAACATCATAATTTTATGGGTAAATAAAAAAAATAACCATAATTTTCATTAAAATGAGGAAAAAATAATAAAAAAAAACAAAAATAACATTGGTAATCATAAAAAAAACTATATATTTACAACACCTTAATAGGTTTATAATTGGTTATAAAAGGTTTTCATTCTCCCCGTCTGAAAACCTTTTTTTATTTTCAATAGTTTAATCAAATTTTGTATTAACAATGAGAAATTTATCGATGCAACAATAGATTGTAACCCTATATTTTATTAAACTTGCAACTGTCGGATTTTTTTTAATCACACTTTCTCTCCAATAGATCAAAAAATGAATTTGTCAAAATACCATCAGGGCCAAAAATTAACTTACATCGGCAAACATATAATAATACACCTATGATTATTATGACAATGTACAATCATACTACTGAATCTGATATCGTGATGCTATTGATTACTTATGAACACTTTATCGCAAATCGAAGCTTATAAATAGACTTAAAAGTATGCGATTTTCATTTTTGACTCGGACTCGCTGATGCATCGTTATCCGATCACACGTAAATCAAGCTTATACCAATCCATCCCTTGAGGATGCTGATAACCCTTTACTAAATATCTAAAAAAAACATTGTTTAAAGTGTCATAAACCTAATTTTCATTGTTGTAAGCTGATCAATAAGTATAGCGAATGTAAGCCGGATATTCGAGTTTTCTTCACCCATTGTACATATTATATTCTTACACTATACAGCATAAATCCAATAAGAATCCGTGTTAAGTGCGTGGTGAGTCCGTGTTAAGTCCGTGTTTATAGTATTTTCACCATGATATCACTATTTTCAGACCATGGTTACAGGTTTAAGATATATTGCACTCCTTTCCTATTTGTATTGCAGCGTAGTGCAATACATTACGCACAAAAGAACCCATATCTTTATAGTTGTGTATACTAGATCTAAAGAAATCCTTTCACTATATACTGAATGATAATGAAAGTGACTTTGTTCGAATACAAGATTAATTCTCACGGAGTCTTTTTCAAAATTAAAACAAATTTACCTTCATTCTGTTGAGAAAAATGTTTGTGAAATGGTCTGTGAATTTTGGTGGATGGTATGTTTTTAAATATAGTTACAATAGGTATTACTGCTCAACGTCGCAAAATAAATTTGCATGAGAGACAAAAAAGTTGAAGCGTCAGAAATATGCTAAGTAGCAGGGGAAATACAAGACATGGGCAAAATTACTTAAGTAGAATCACAACTATCAATAACTTGAATGGATTCATAGATTATTATAAGACACTTTGTAACTATAAAAACTTTTTACTTCAAGGTAAAAAGGGTAATTTTAACATATTGGGAATCAATCATGTTAAAAAACAATATGTGCCTAAAGCACATATTGTTTTGACCAAATATTAAAAATCGACATTTTAAGGAGATAAGATATAATTACACGTATATTTTATCTTCCTATACCCCAAGCTAATTGCAGGTAAAAACTGCCTAATCTATCCTTCGGCGCATTGGTAACTGTGGCATTCGTTACTTTCCACTCATTAGCAGAAATAGAAGATTTATAACCGACTCTACACTCTGGAGAGAACAGGGTACGATCTTTATTAGTCGTCTTCAATGCAACGCTAATATCAACTATAGCTGCTGTATGCTCCAACTTAGTCTCATTTGATTGATTCGTTAAAAAATCTTGAAAGGTTCCATTCATATTTTGCTTTTCAATAATAAAAGTAGATGATTGAGCGCCTAAGCCAAGTTGAGGACTAAAGACTAAATTACCAGTTCGTATAGCATTACTCGCTACATATATGGTAAAATCTCCAGTATTCAAGGTGTTATTTTTTTTACCATTTGTTGATAAACTAAAATTCACTCCGATTAACGTTTTATTAATACGATAAGCTGTACCTAGTCCAGCATTCCATCCAAATAAAGGAATTTGCCCTGCATCCGAATCTTTCAATACCGAATTTAAATTACCAGCGTGATTAAATTGAACACCGCCAAAATACATAATCTCAATCGGTAGGTACTTTCTTTTTGAGCTTTGCTCCTGCGCTAGGAGATTCATTGTTAATAGAGCCAACAGCCCTGTAGATAAATATTTCATAATCAATTTTAATTGTATATTATAAAGCAAGACAATAAAGGGTAAGATATTATTACATTTAAAATTTAAAAAAACAAATCACCTTCATACTATGAAAAAGCCTTTCCAGATAAACTGAAAAGGCCTTTAAATAAACATATGAAACATTATTGTTGCTTACTCATCACAACAACAATAATGTTGCAGTAATTAACTTTGTGGTACTAACTTAATGGTACCAGCGTCATTAGTAAAGTATCCTTTTATATATGTCCCTGTTGGTTCAACATATTTCAATTCTCTAAACTTAACTCCGTTAACATCGTACTCGGTATAAAAATCGAGACCAGTCGGTGTATAGCGATATGAATAAGGCTTAGTATTGCCTGCAATCAATAAAGCACGTTTCGTAAGTGCTGTGGCAAATGTTGCAGGAATTGATTCTGTACCAACTTCAAATTTATAATTTGAAAATGCATGAAATTTTATTATTGCCGAACGATAGGTTGTAACAATTGAAGAAGCCTCACTCGATTTAATTGGTAAGAGAACAATCTTATTATAAGACTTTCGCCCTTCCATAACAACTGAATCTGCGGAAACTTTTGTTACCAAGAAATCATTTTCGCCCTTCATTCCTTCATTAATCGCTCCAAGTTGAGCCGTTACAAAACCAGGTAAAAAATAACTACTACTCCTATTAAAATATCCAGGTAATGCAAAATAATGAAAGATTCTATTGTATGTATCTAAAGTTAAAATAGGTCCTGCTCCAGGTACAACGGTATAGGTACTATTTTGTGCCGCCAGAGTCGTAAAATCTCCCTCAATAGTAACATCTACAGCATTATTGAATTTTGCAAATAAAGTATATCCACCAAATTCTAATGCACTACTCGGAAAATATTTAATAAGCCATCCATCTTTATTAGACTGCAGTGTAGAGTAAACATTAGAAACACTTGCATTTAAACGATCGGTAGGACTTTCATCAAAAATATAATCCATTTTCTTTTCACAACTTGCGCTCAAAGACAAAATGGTTATTCCTAAAATAAATAGTTTTAATTTCATTTTTCTTAATTTAAAGTTGTTTGGTCAAAGGTGCTAAGTTGAGGATAACGAGCTAGAATATTTGCACGCAAAACATCCATATCTATCTCCCATTCAGATTTCATATAAGATTTAACAATTGCCAATTTTGATAAAATTAGAGCTCTTCCAGCTGCTGTGGATCCTGTGACATTAAGCATAGCATCAAAATCAGCCTGACTACGTGTTACATAATAAGAATACAATTCAGCAAAATCTTCCGTATCAGCTTTTGAAGCATAAGGTGAAATAAAACCAGCTGCAATAGCATTTCCTATTCCTACTGCTGTTGCAGGATATGTTGAGTTCCAATCATCCTCAACATAACTCGTCCCAGTAATTTCCTTAAAATTACTCGGATAAGCCTTGTTTTGATTCAAGATATGTTGAAACTCATGATGGATCGTCTTAAAAAACTGACCTGTTAAAAATGCAACATCTTTACCACTAGTTTCATTCAATCCTAACAAATTATATAGGGATACCTTAGTTCCTGATTCTGCTGTTCCTAAAATAATAACACCATTTGTCTGAACAGGTACTGACCCAGTATAGGTTATAATTTTCGGAAAGTTATTTTTCAAAAATTGTTTACTGCCTGCCACTTCAGTGTACGGTTCCATTATAAGAAAATTCATGAGTTTAGACAGCCGAATGGAGGACTCATAAGGGGCTGGTACTAAACGATAAGTCATATCAGACTCCTTATCAACATACTTATACAATATCTCAACATTGTAAGGTTTAGTATAAGTATTATATAAATAATTATCTAAAGCATTTTTAGGAATTTCTGAATCCACAAAAACACTTTTAGAATCCAATTTATCTTCTTTGCTACATGCGGAAAATAGTAGACCACATGATATTAATATAGGTATTAATTTATAATTCACTTTCATCTTTATCTAGGATTAGAAGTTAAACCAGCATTAATTACATCTTGAGGAAGTTGAATAGCACGACGATTATCTCTGATTTTCAAAATGTTTTCTGTTTCGGTTATTGGAAAGCTTGTAGCATTAAAAACTGCTGGAGCTATTCTTCTTGTTATTTCGATTCCATAACGTTTTACATCAAACCATCTTAAACCTGTATGAAGAAATTGTAAGCGCTTTAAAGATAATACGGCATGAATCATATTCTCTTGTGTACCTGTTTCAATCGCAAAATCAGGATTCAATTTCTTTTTGGGTGTTGGTGCTGATGCTGTAAAATAAGCAAATGAATTTGCCCAAGTATTAATGGACGATTCACTTAAAACTGAAGGATTGTTAATGGTGTTGTTATTAACATGAATTTGCATATCAGCAATAGCAGCGGCATAATTTTTTAAATGAATATTTGCTTCAGCTCTATTTAATAATGCTTCTTCCGAAGTAATCGGTGCAAATACCCCTCTTGAAAATCCGATACCTGCTACTTGATCCGTATACTCAAACATATAAGCGACATGAGGAAAAATTACTTTATTCGCTGTCGTACTTGTATATCCAAATACACGAATTCTATAATCTGTACTTAAAGTAGCTGTACCAAAAACTTGACGAGCGAAAGTTGTTTCAAACTTTGCAATTGTTCCCGCATGACTAATTCTATTGTTTGTAGTGTAGCCGCCAAACGTTGTACCCATAGCAGAATAGGCAGTAGAAATTAGAAAGTTTGCTTTTCTAGCACTAGCATTATATTCTCTGGTAATATTACCATATGCCGCAGCAAAAGAAGCAATAGTAGCATAATCTCTTAATGTCGTAGCTGGATTGCTACCTAATGCTTCGCTAGAGTATTCTACTACTTTAGCCCAATCTTCCATAAATAATGCCAAACGAGAAGCGAAGGTATATGCAGCCGCACGATTAAAGTGATATTTTGCTACACTTGAATTAGCATAAGAAGCATCATTGATTAGAGGTAAGCCTTCTTCAACATCTTTTTTAATAAAATTATAAACTTCTTCAACTGTATTTCTTTCGTATTTTGGATCTAAAGTTGTTTCCCCCTTTGTCATATAAGTAATCCCCAAATCAGTAGATGAATACTTTTTCGAATAATTATGTGCAAACATGTTTACCAAAATCCAGTGGTTATAAGCACGCGCTAACAGTGCTTCACCTTTTTGAGCATTTAAACTAGCAGGATTGCCTTCCTCTTCTATAGCTTGTAATGCCGCATTAGCACTTCCAATTGCACTATAACAAGCACTCCAAATATTGTCAATACCATCATTATTACTTTCAGTAATATCTTGCCACTTATAAATTTCTTCTAAAAAACGTGAGTAATTTAAGTAAACAGGTCCTACATCATCGACGTTATCGGACGATAATTCAGCAACCATTACATAAGCATTTTCAGGATAAGCACCGACTAACATCTTACCTATTTTGTCCGTAGTATTTAACTCAGCTCTATTATCGGGTAATACATCAAGGTACTTCTTACAAGAAGAAAGTCCTGTTGCTAGTATTCCAGCTGAAATTAATATATATGATAATCTTTTTTTCATATTCTTAGAATCCCATTTTTAAGGTTAAAGTATATTGTTTTGCAATTGGTAACGCTACCCCTCCTGAGTTTACAAACTCTGGATCTTGTCCATTAAGACGTTTATCCGCATAGATTAACCATGGATTAATGACATTGAATCGAAGACCAATATTTGACATATGGATAGATTGCACAAAATGCTTTGGCAACTCATATGCTAATGAAATATCTTTTAGTCGAATAAAGTCACCTTTTGCCACTGTCTCGGTAGAATAGTTATACGCATTATAAGCATAGCTGTATTGGCTATTATTACGAATAAAACGAGAGTCTAAGATAACGGGAACATTAGTAAATGCTTCTTCACCAGGAACAGTCCAAGCATCTCTAAATTCTCTTGGTGTAGCATCAAGGTCGCTGTAACCTGTTTTATAGGCAGGGTCCAATCGAATCACATTTCCAAAAGAATAGGTTAGGAAGACATTTAGTTTAAAATTTTTATATGAAAATACGTTACCAAAACTACCCATATCTGTAGGATCTGTAGGCCCTTCATATTTTAAGAAATCTATATTGTCACGATTCTGGAAATAAACACCTGTCGTTGTTTCTTGCCCATCAATGTAATTATACACAGGCAAACCATTTTGTATAATTCTATTAAATGGAATAGAAAACAATGGTCTTACGGGATAACCCTCTACTCCATAACCACCAGCGGCTACTAGATCTGAAACTCTACTGTTGTTCTCTAAAGATGTTATTTTGTTCTTCGCTTTTGCATAAATGAAACTAGAGGTCCATGAGAAGCTTTCGTTCCTTATGATTGTACCGGAAAGGCTCAATTCTAAACCACTGGACTTCATATCCGCAACATTACCATACTTAGTTATTTCTCCACCAAGTCCTTGTGTATTTACGATGCCGATTAAATCAAAGTTTTTACGTTGGTAATAATCAACATCGAAAGCAATCCGATTTTTAAATAACCCGATTGAAGTACCAATATTTAACTCATGCTTTTTCTCATACGTTAACTCAGAATTTTCCAAACTATTAATATTCAAACCCGTCTCCTTATCTGAAGTACTTGGACGCCAAGGGTTATAACTTTGAATAATAATTTTTGAATTTGTGACAAAATCTGGCCCTCTATCCGCTGTTAAACTATAAGAACCTTTGAAACTTAAATTTGAAAACGGTGTCTCAAGATCTTTAAAAAAGCTTTCTTCCATAACATTCCACATTCCGGAAACATTATAGGTTGGCATCCACCGTGAAGATGTAGTACGCCCTAAACGGTTTGTTCCTTCGTAACGTAAGGTACCATTAATGGTGTAACGGTTATCATAGGTATAATTAGCGGTACCGTAAAATGCTACTTGTCGATTTCGTGCTGGAGATATATCGCCATTTTTCTTTCTATCAATGGAATAATAATCTGCATTTTCCTCTTGACTTTTCTTGAATAACTTATAATCGATAAATGGAATCTCACCTAATTCATATTGTAAGCCCCACCCTCTGAACCAATTGTTATTACGATCTACAGAATTTGACTCTGCTCCAGTAAACACATACAATTTATGAATATCATTAAACGTCTTGTCAAATGCGGCAGTAAAACGAAAATCCTGTGCTAGCATCTTATTATCTGTACGATTATAGATACCCCCATATGGCAATACAGAAACTGGTACTGCGTATGGATCATCAGGATCTGTATATAAAAAAGGGTTTGCATCACGGATAAACGTCGTAGGCATCCAACGGTACGCTAAAGCCTGATTGGACTCGTCTTTAATGTAATGCTGTTGTGACGTTTGTTGATATCTGGTCGCTGCTAATATCCCTAATTCCAAAGCTTTGATCGGTTTCCACTTTAATTCACCTTGAAACTTGATATCGGCAGCATTAATATCCATATAATTGTTATCCAATTCATGCAAAATATTAAAAGGTGCATAGTTACGCGTATAAAACTCATTGGGATCAAGCGTACGCGAAGTATTTAGAGCATAAGAGTATGGATTAATATCGAAATCTCTCTTAATCTGCATAGAAACACGATCAACAGACGAACCTAAAGTACCTGGAGCACTTTGATCTCTATACGATCCATTTGTTCTCAAGTCTAGCTTTAAGTTATCAAATAAGTTATATGATGCATTAAACATTCCAGTGTATCTTTTCACATCGGATTTCTTTGCCCATCCATTATCAAATACACCACTTATAGAAGTATAATACTGCGCTTTTTCAGTACCCGAAGACAGGCTGACTGAATGATTTTGCATAATTGTTTTACTAAACAATTGTTCAAACCAATCTGTGTTACGGTATTCAGCTTCTCTCAAGTATGCATTTCGAGATTCTTGGGTATTTTCTAATTGGCCAGACTTAATCAACTCATACATTTTACCATATACTCCCGATTCTGATCGACTGGCAACATCTGCCATCGTTAACCATCCTCGTTGTTCTAGAGTTTGATTAAATGCCATCTGTTCTTGGGAATTCATAATATTGAAATTATTATAAGAAGGGATAGCTCTTGAAGTGAATTCACCAACATAACTTGCGGAATTCCTTCCTGCAATACCTTTCTTTGTCGTAATTACAATTACTCCACCCATGGCGCGTGCACCATAAATAGAGGTCGCGGATCCATCTTTCAATACTGTAAAAGACTCGATATCATTAGCATTTAATCCAGCAACAGCAGAACTGATCAACGTTAGTGCATCTCCTGAAGATAAATCATCTGATGAAACATTTGATACATCCTCTATAATGATTCCATCAATTACCCAAAGCGGTTTTGAACTACCATAGATAGAAGTAGCGCCACGAACACGGATTTTGGGTGCAGAACCAAAAGTACCTGTGGTATTTTGAACAGATACACCTGCCACACGACCTTCTAGGGCTCTTGAAGGATCAGGCAAACCTCCAAGTTCAATATCTTTCATATTAACCTTAGCTGTTGCTCCTGTAAAAGTTCTTTTATCGATCTTAGCTCCTAAACCCGTGATAACAACTTCCTCTATATTTTCAGCACTGCTTTCGAGTGTAATTGATACACTTGAGCGTCCTCCGAGAGATATTTCTTTACTTGAAAAGCCTACATAACGAACTGTCAATACTGCATTCGCATCGGCATTTATTTTAAAATTACCTCTTTCATCTGTTTGCGTGGATACAGAACCTCCTTTTACAGTTATGCTAGCGCCACTTAAAGGCTTTCCGTCTTTATCTTTTACTGTACCTGTAACAACATTTTGTACTACCTCTTCAGTTGTCTTAGTTGTACTTTTGGGAATATTGTTAACCGTTATCGTATTAGCAATAACCTTATAAGAATAATTATTGTCGTTTAAAACTTGCTCAAGTGCATCTTCAAGACTTGCATTTTTTAAATTTAAACTAATTCGTTTCGCTCCTTTAGTGACATCATCACTGTAAAGGAAACGATGCTTCGTTTGCTTGCCAATAGCTGATAACGCATCTTCAACCTTAACATTTTTGAGATTAAGGTTGACCTTTTGCGCAATACCTTCAGCCTGGACACCAGTGACGAACGCAAACATTAAAAAGGTACTAATTTTCATAATACGTAAAGGTTTGCAAAATAACGAGTCTTGAGAATCCCAAGGTCGCTTTTTGCCAAATGGTAAGTTATTCATACATTTACATTTGGTTAAAGAGTTAATTTTTTCTGGTTAGCTTCTTAATTAAGAATAGGTACAGGGATGCTGCAACATCTCTGTATTTTTTTTGTTTAATAATTGTGTCTAGTAATTGTTCTCCATACATCGTGTTATTTATTTTTAATAATTAATTGATTTCCGTCTATCTTAAACCGCAGATCACTAACATATTCCAGCATTTCGAGTACTTGAGAAAGTGGAACATTGCGATCAATAGATCCGGTGATTGCTTTATTTCTATTGATACCTTGATCAAATTTTGGATTTATATTATACCAATTAGATAACTGATCTAAAATAGATTGAATATTATCTTTATTGAAATAAAATTCATTATTATGCCAGGCTAAATCCTTATTTAGATCTGCAATGCCTTTATCAAGTCTTCCATCACCCGACTCTGCGAACTCACCGGGCTGCAGTATGATGGCATGATCTGCTGTAGACACTTCTACTTTTCCTTCTTCGAGAGTTGTTCGAACTTTTTTGTTATAAGCATCAACATTAAAATGTGTCCCTAATACCTTAACATCAGTACCATTCGCTTGGACTATAAAGGGGCGCTGAGCATCTTTATAAACCTCAAAATAAGCTTCACCTTCCAATTGTACTTTACGTTCCCCTGATCCAAAAGATTCTGGAAACTTCAATCTTGACATCGCATTTATCCAAACCTTTGTACCATCAGACAATTCGAGCTTGTAATAGCCACCCTTCGGAACAACTAAAGTATTATATTTAGGTTGTCCTCCTTCATATTTACCTTTAACATATTCCAATTGATCATTTCGAAGCTTAATATTATTGGTTAGTTGTTCATTATTGCGATTACTAAGATCAAAACTTTCACCATTATCCAATATTAACACTGCATCATTCGAAGCTGGTTTAACATCATTTTTATGTTTGGTGGATTGAATGGCGATTATCTTTGAATTGTGAATTGTTTTATTTTGATATAAAAAAAAGAAACACAAAACAAAACAGGAAGCAATTAAAGGAATCCAAATTTTCAAATTCCAGTCATGGTTCGAATTTTTTAACTCCTTACCTTTTTTTTCTAAAGTATTCCAAGCTTGGTTAAGATCAATACGGTTGATGATAGTTAAATCCTCTTCTATAGTGTGAGATTTCTTAAAACTATCAAATAATTGCTTATTTTCCTCTTTTGAGTTTATCCAAAACTCAAGCATAGCCATTTCATCTCCTGTTAGTTCTTCAACAAGTGATTTTTTAATAATTTCAGCTATAACAAAGGGTTTACTTTTCATAATATATCATAAAGAAACGATATCGAACAAAATGGGTGACAACAAATAAAAAAAAATAAAATTAAATCTAATTCCTAGGAGCAATTCAGATTAACAGATGTGCTAAATGAAAAAATACATCGATAGCTATAAAATTGTTAGGGATTTGGTGATGGTCTGATATGATTGCAGCGTAAGAATGCGAGTACTGACTACAAATAAATATTACTTCAATATATTTTTGTACAAATTATCGAATTATGGTAAACCAAAGAAGCACAATAGGAAAAAATTCAGGGTGCAACTTTTTCATAATTGTTTTTAATGCGCGCTGTTTCTGAGTTTTTATCGTATTTATACTTAAATTCAATTCTTTAGCAATTTCTTGGTTACTCAAACCTTCAAAATATCCCATCTTAAATACAATCTGGCACCCTGTCGGCATGCTTTGCATAATTTTATGGACTTCTGCAATAACTTCCGAATGGATGATGTTTAATTCTAAAGACTCCTGACTATACTCGTTAAATGGTGTTGTTAACCAATATTTTTCAACAACTTTTTCTCGACGCTTACTATTTAAAAATGCATATCGGACCGAGGTATACAGGAAATTTTTTACCGCAGATTCATTTGTAGAAACATGATCTTCATGGTTAAAATAGGCAATAAAAGCATCTTGTACCAGATCTTCTGCTTCAGTAAGATCTCCACAGAGCTTCCAAGCAAAATGGCATAAGCTTTTATAATGTTGCTCAAATAATTCTTTATTAACGGTACTGGTCATTAAAACATAAATCTGGTAAATAGAGAAAAATAATAACTAATTAATCTGTTAGCGGTCTGGCATGTTAGTTTAAAACGAAGTTAATGTTAAATTTTGTTAAAAACCATAACTCCTTCAAATTATTTCTAAAGGGAATATATATTAATAATATATTTTCATTTTTATGCACATCATGATGATGCTTTCTAATATGAGTTTATGCATTTAATGTTTCTGACATTTTTCTATTGCATCGATCATCTTAAACAATATATTTCCACAAACACTGTCCATGAAAAATCATGATTTGGTATCATGTTATCTACAATTCATATCGGAAAGAAAAGGGTTTAAAGCAATATTCAAAAACCTCTCTCTAAAATTGAAAATTTGCTTTCATAGCGCAACCTGACCAAACAGAGTAATGCTAAAACAGGATCTTTTTTATGTTTTTTTATTCCATATTGAGCAAAACATCAATAAAATCCATCAATTTTTCTTATATTGTAGCCTTTCACAAATATTAAAAACAAAGACTAAATGCTATTTACTGTTCTATTAGGACTAATAACATCGAGCCTTATTGTTCCATTTGGCAGATTTGTTAAAACCAAATGGGGGATTATTCTCGCATTCATACCGCTACTTTTATTTCTTTATTACCTACAATATATTCCTTTGATAAGTTGGGATAAATCATACGTTCAACATATCGATTGGATTCCGTCATTAGGTGTAAATTTTGACTTGAGGTTAGATGGTCTGTCACTCCTATTTTCATTATTAATCACAGGAATTGGAACATGTATCTTTTTTTATGCGAAATCGTATTTAAAAAATGATCCTTACATCGATCGTTTTTTTGGTTATCTGTGCCTATTTATGTCGGCCATGCTTGGGCTGGTGCTCTCCGATAATATTTTTCTATTATTTACTTTTTGGGAACTGACCAGTATTAGCTCATTTTTCTTAATCGGTTTCAATAATGACCATGCAGTTTCTAGAAAAAGTGCACTAACAGCCCTAAGTGTCACCGGACTAGGTGGATTTTTTCTATTAGCTGGGCTTGTGCTCATGGGTAATATTGCTCAGACTTACTCGATTTCTGAATTAGCAGAAAAAGCACAGCTTATTCAAGATCATGAATTATTTCCCTATATATTAGGGTTGATCATCTTAGGTGCCATGACCAAATCGGCACAATTTCCATTTCACTTTTGGTTACCTGGAGCAATGAAAGCCCCTACACCAGTTTCCGCATATCTACACTCCGCAACTATGGTGAAAGCGGGAATATATCTCCTTGCGAGATTTTTCCCAATTTTGGGCAGCAACCCTGCATGGACCTATAGTTTAATGATTATTGGAGGTGTTACCATGCTGTATGGCGCTTTTCATTCACTCTTTAGAACCGATATGAAAGGAGTGCTCGCTTACTCCACAATTTCTGCTTTGGGGATTCTAGTTTTTTTATTAGGAATTGGAACTCCAGATGCGATCATCGCTGCTGCGGTTTTTATTGTTGTCCATGCGCTATACAAAGCAACTTTATTTTTAATTACAGGCATCATTGATCATGCTACTCATACCAGAGATCTCTCTATATTACAGGGTTTGAGAAAAGTTTTACTACCTGTAGCAATTGCCGGATTTTTAGCAGCCTTATCCAGTGCTGGTGTGCCTTTGACTTTGGGGTTTATTGGTAAAGATTTAATCTATGAAGCAACCCTACACAG
This sequence comes from Sphingobacterium sp. UBA6320, assembly GCF_002440335.1. Taxonomy (NCBI): domain Bacteria; kingdom Pseudomonadati; phylum Bacteroidota; class Sphingobacteriia; order Sphingobacteriales; family Sphingobacteriaceae; genus Sphingobacterium; species Sphingobacterium sp. UBA6320. The sequence continues at coordinate 135,848 of NZ_DJTA01000002.1, forward strand.
TGAGCAACATGTAGCCATATATCTGACCTTTGCAGCAGTAATAACCAATATCTTATTGGTTTCAGCGGGATTCATGGCTGGTATCAAACCTTTTATGGGTACTCTTCCTGAAAAGTTTGAAAAGATCAATATGCCAGCGAAGTCCCTATGGATACCACCTTTATTACTTGCTCTGTTAGGTGGGCTATTCGGTTGTTTTCCCCATATCATTGGAGACTGGATCGCTCAACCCACAGTCAATAGTATCATGAAAGTGAAAACAGATTTTCATCTTCAAATTTGGCATGGCTTTAATTTAGTATTACTATTAAGTGCCCTAACTATTATTTTAGGGACTATCCTTTATTTCATAAATAAACCAAATCCACGAAAATTGCAGTGGATTGAAAGATTAAATTTTATTGCGCCACTGACTATTTTTCAAAAAACATATCAGCGCATTTATCAATTTTCAACCAGTTATTCCAACTACTTTCATAATGGATACTTACGTTCCTATCTTTTAAAAATTATCATATTCGCAGAAGTACTATTAGCTTATCAACTCTACCTTGGTGGTCCACTTCATATCAACTGGGATCTATTATCTGCCATTAGTGTATATGAGGTGGTTACCGTTTTGATTGTTTTTGGTGCTGTTGCACTCACACTAAGCACTGCCTCGCGACTTACAGCTGTCGTAGCGACAAGTGTCATCGGCTACGGTATCTGTTTATTGTTTGTCTTTTATAGTGCCCCAGATTTGGCTATGACACAATTTACGATCGACACACTCACAGTTGTTCTATTTGTGCTTGTACTCTTTAAATTACCCCCATTTCTTAATCTCGCAAAAAAAAGGATATTAATCAGAGATGTCGTCGTTGCTATCGTATTTGGTATTATCTTATCCATGGTGGCCATACGCGTACTCCATGTACCTACCAATATTGCCATCAGTGAGTTTTACGGTAAAAATGCTTACTTACTGGCTAAAGGAAGAAATGTTGTTAATGTATTGCTCGTTGACTTCAGGGGTTTTGACACCATGTTTGAAATTGTTGTGCTCAGTATCGCTGCTCTCGGAGTCTATAGTTTATTAAAATTACGTTTAAAATCATCGGAGAAGGAATAATATGAAAAGTACAATTTTACAGACAGCTTCACGCTACCTACTTCCTATACTGCTTTTATTCTCATTCTTCTTATTACTAAGAGGACATTATTTTCCTGGAGGAGGTTTTGTTGGTGGACTAGTTGCTTCGATCGCATTTGTACTACATAGTTTTGCTCATGGTACCAATGAAACGATGAAAATATTACGATATAAACCACTTTCTCTAATACCTATTGGATTGGGAATATCTGCTTTTAGCATGTTTATGCCCGCAATTTTTGGTCTACCAGTGATGACAGGACTTTGGCTAGAGCACCCCATTCCCGTTATTGGTATGATCGGTACTGCCCTCCTTTTTGATATAGGAATTTATCTGGTGGTCATTGGAGTGGTCTTAACTATTTTATTTACTATTTCATTAAGTTCAGATTAACAAAACTATGGAATTACTACTTATTTTACTCATAGGCGTACTCTACGCAACAGGCATATATCTGATTTTAAGAAGAAGTATGGTAAAATTACTTCTAGGAATCATGCTTTTAGGCAACGGAACAAATATGCTGATATTTCTACTAGGCAATATCACTAAAGGAAAACCGCCACTTATCAGTGATGGATTGAAAGTCTTTCAAGATATATATGCTGATCCTATACCTCAAGCGTTGATTTTAACCGCGATTGTCATCAGTTTTGGACTGACTTCCTTTGCCATTGTATTATTAAAACGTGTGTATGCATTAATTAACACGGATGATCTAGATAACTTAAACACACCCGAAGACGAAGATATATGATTGACAATCAAATTATAGCAACAGTACTTGTACATTTATTTACAGCAATCATACAGCTTGGTTTTTGGAGAAAAACAGTTCCACAACGCGTACTCAGCATAGGTGGTAGCTTTATCAGCTTAATATTTGCTGTCAAATTGTTTACAAAAGTATTCAATGGGGATATTCTCATTATGCATGCTGCAAATTGGGAAGCTCCTTTCGGAATTGTATTCGTAGCCGATTTATTAAGCTCAACTCTAGTCCTATTGACCGCTATAGCTGCTCTTGCAGTATCTATTTTCTCAGCAACAGGTATCGGACGCCAACGTATACTGTACGGTTATTTTCCCATTTTTCACTTTTTAGTAATGGGATTAAACGGTGCATTTTTAACCGGTGATATTTTCAATCTTTATGTATTTTTTGAAGTTATTATTATATCCTCTTTTGTTCTGATGACATTAGGTGGCCGGAAAGCTCAATTAGAAGGTGCTGTCAAATATATGGCCATGAATATACTTGCCTCAACGTTTTTCCTAACAGGAATTGGGCTCCTTTATGGTATATCAGGATCATTAAATATGGCTGATTTGGCTTTAATAGTGCCCAAAATTGAAAACCGGGCAATAGTTGATATTACAGCCACTTTCTTTTTGATTGGGTTTGGTATTAAATCTGCTATTTTCCCCCTTTATTTTTGGCTCCCCTCTTCTTATCACACGCCTCCATCGGCAGTTGCTGCAATTTTTGGAGGTCTGCTCACCAAAGTAGGCATCTATGCCCTGTTTCGGGTTTTTACGCTGATTTTTATTCCGAATGAATTTATTCGTGATCTACTACTAGTGCTCTCTATTTTAACCATTTTAACCGGTGCATTTGGCGCATTGATAAAGACAAACGTGAGAAGACTTTTTTCCTACCTGATTGTTTGTCATATTGGATTTATGATCGGTGGATTAGGTATGTATAGCAAATTAGCTATTCTGGGAGCAGTATTTTATTTAATCCATGATATCATGGTCAAAACGAATCTCTTTCTAATTGCAGGATTGATTCGTCAGATGCGTGGCTCTATGGACATGAAAAAATTAGGGGGACTTTATGCTGAGTATCCTAAAATTTCGTTATTAATTGCCATCGTCTTATTTTCACTGGCAGGTATCCCACCTTTGTCAGGTTTTTGGCCAAAAATATATTTGTTACAAGGAGCTTTTGAAAATGCCCACTACTTCTATGCAGGAGCACTCATACTCGGAAGTTTCATCACGCTATTCGTCATTGCAAAATTTTGGTCCGAAGTATTCTGGAAAAAATCACCAGAACCAGATACCATTGAAGATAAGTTTAAGGATTTAATCGGTATTCGAAAAATAGCTTTAATCCTACCCATTTGTATCTTGGCCGCAAGCTCTTTATATATTGGTTTAAATGCAGAAATTATTATTCAAGTAGCTGATCGCATATCATCCGAAATGTTAAACACAACACCTTATATACAAGCAGTATTAGGTAAATAGAAAGAACATATGATAAAACAGTTTTTAATGAATCTGCTGCTATCTTTTATTTGGGTAGCATTAACAGGTTCGATGTACTATACTAATTTTCTTTTTGGATTCTTGCTGGGTTTCTTTATCCTTTGGGTGATGAATCGCAATGAGGTGGATCAACGTTATTTTTATCGTGTACCAAAAACGATTAGTTTTCTCTTTTTCTTCTTTTATCAAATGATTATCGCTAATCTACAAGTAGCTTATGATGTCATTACTCCTAAATACTTTTTCAAACCTGGAATTGTAAAATACCGGATGGATGCAAAATCTGATTTTGAGATCAATCTCTTATCGACATTCATTTCATTGACACCAGGTACATTGATTCTTGATGTTAGTGATGATAAAAAGATTTTATATATCCATGTCATGTACCTTCATGATAAACAAAAATTCATGACAGAGTTGAAAAACAATGTTGAACGTAAACTATTAGAAATTCTACGATGAGCTTAACTGAATATTTGGATTATGTGATTCTACCGATTTTAATTCTTTCTACAGTAATCACATTTATTCGTCTTTTTAAAGGTCCTGATGTGGCAGACCGTGTGATTGCATTAGACCTAATCATTACTACAGGTATTGGTATCATCACGGTGTACAGTATCACTACCGCTCAAGCAATTTTTCTTGATGTAGCGATGATTCTCGCATTAATTGCATTTTTAGGAACAATAGCCTTTGCATTTTATTTAGAAAAACAAGATCACCATGACTGATATTATTATTGCCGTGCTGAGCACCATTGGTGCACTAGCCATTCTCTTTGCCTCCATTGGTATTCTAAGAATGCCTGATTTTTATTTACGGCTATCTGTAACCGTTAAAGCTGCAACCTTAGGCGTAGGATTATTATTACTTTGTGCCGCCATTGTGTTTCCGGATGTCTCCGTAACAACCAAAACAATTGCTATTGCATTTTTCCTCATGTTAACTGCCCCTGTAGCTGCACACATGATTGGAAGAGTTGCCTATATCACCGGTATAAAAGTATGGAAGGGCACCATTATGGATGAGTTGGAGGGTATGTATGATGAAGAGACGCATGAGCTTAAAGGTACAGGTACGCATGACGACTCTTCATCACAGGATGAACCCCTTAAAAAATAATACAGACTGGGGCTGGAACATGAACACGATTTCCAGTCTCTTTTAATAGTCCTGTTTTTTCATCTCGACTAAAAGTAACGATTTCGTTGGTCGTCTGGTTAGCCACCAAAAGAAACTTACCATCTGGACTGATATTAAAATTACGTGGTCCCTTGCCCATCGTACTTTGATTTGCAACCTTTACTAACTTGCCATCTTTGGCAATTGAAAAAATACCAATGGTATTTGCATCTCCTCGATTTGTTGCGTAAAGAAATTTACCATCTGGAGATGTTTTAATATCTGCGGCACCATTTGCACCTTTAAATCCGTCAGGATTAATATTAATAGACTGATCAAATAACCAATCTTGGCCGTCTCGTTTATATACGGCAATATCGGCTGTCATTTCCAACACCACGTACATATATTTCTCTTTCTTATCAAAAGCGATATGTCTTGGACCACCGCCGGCCGAAGAAAATACTTCTGCAGGATCTTCAGCCAATTTGACATCAGGTTTTTTAGGGTTGATAAACTTATAAATCGAGATTTGATCTAGTCCTAAATCTTGAACAAAAAGTTCATTTCCCTTTTTGGAGAAAAAAGCAGAATGAACATGTGGACCTTCTTGCCTTACTTTATCGACACCTTTACCTTCATGTTGTATAAATTCCTTTAAATTGCCAATTACACCATTTGGTTCTAATCCATAAAGTACAAATGAGCCTCCTGAATAATTAGATACTGCAATCAAATTTTTATAGGGACTCACCGCAACATGACAGGGAGCATCACCCTTTGTCGGTACGACATTCAATAAGGTAAATTGACCATTATTATAAGAGTATGAAGCTAAATTTCCTTTATTTTTACCTTGCTCACTTACTGCATATATAATATTATCTTTACGGGCTAGAAAAGACGGATCAATCATTGGCGTGGTGGAAATCAACTCAATTGCACCTGTTTTAGCATTGAAGTCAAAAGCATATATACCTTTACTCGCCGTATTAGATGTGTAGGTACCGACAAACATCGTCATGTTTTGGGACCAACCTAGAAAAGGGAAACAGGTCAAAATAAAAAGCAGAATTTTTTTCATGTTTTCAAAATTAAAACTTTGTGTTAAAAAGTAGTGTTAAAATTGGTTAAAACTACCTTTGATACGGTGTAAATACTTATTTTAGCTGTTCCATGGATGTTACGTATTTCTTTGTCATTATGGAACAGAAAAAGGCAAAGATACCTTGGAAATATTATTGAAATAAAATTAAGAATAATTAATATATTCTAATAATTTTGTGCAGGCTTTCAAAACTTTAAGTTTGAACAGTTTATTTATTAAAAGTATTTAATTTACATTCCTCGAATGAAAACATCATGAGCTTAAATAGCTTAAAAAAGAAAGTCATAACTGCTCATGATAGCTTCATCACCATTAAAAAGACATATTATTCTAATGAAAAAAAACATATATACGTTGCTATTATTGGTATTTGTGACAGCACAAACAGTATTTGCTCAAAAACAAGTAATCGATCGGGTAGTTGCGACAGTAGGCTCTGGTATTATATTACAATCAGATGTTGATATGCAATATGCACAATATCTTTCGAGTGGTAATAAAGCAAATGAAAATTTCAAATGTGAAATGCTTCAACAACTGTTGACGCAAAAATTACTTTCACAACAAGCTGTAATCGACTCCATTGAAGTTGGTGAAACAGAAGTAGATGATAATTTGAATAGCCGCTTACGCTATATGTCGCAACAAGCTGGTGGACAGGAACGACTGGAAAAATTCTTAAACAGATCTTTATTGCAATATAAAGAAGATATGCGTCCAAGCATTTTTGAACAATTAAAAGCGAATAAAATGCGTCAAAATATTGTTCAAAAAGTTGATGTAACTCCTATCGAAGTAAAACGTTATTTTGAAGCCTTAAATACAGATAGCTTACCATATTTCAATACAGAAGTTGAAATTGGTGAGATTGTGATGTTTCCTAAGCTAACCGTGGAAGAGAAAGCTGAATTTAAAACAAAAGCAGAAGGACTTCGCAAGCAAGTTATGGATGGTTCTGAGTTTGGAACAGTTGCTCGTTTATATTCTGAAGATGGATCTGCCCCGTATGGTGGAGATTTAGGTTTCAACACGCGTGACAACTGGGTAAAGGAATTTGCTGCGATGGCTTTTAAATTAAAAGCTGGTGAGATCTCGCCTGTATTTGAAACCAAATATGGATTTCACTTTCTACAAGTTTTGGAAAGACGCGGTGAAGAGGTCCATGTGAGACACATCTTGATCAAATTTAAACCAACTACAGCTAGTATAGAACGGACGCAAGCAAAAATGGACAGTATCTACAACTTAGTAACAACAGGTAAATTGGATTTCTATCATGCTGCTACGACAAATTCGGATAGTGAAGAAACCAAATTTAATGGCGGTATGGTACTTAATCAAGAAGGTGAAACACGATCTACATTAATACCAGTAGACAAGTTAGAGGCATCTGTATTCCAAGCAATCGACCCATTAAAATCAGGAGAGTATTCTAAACCTGCTCAATTTACAGATCGCACTGGTGAAGTTGGTCTACGTTTCAATTATCTAAAATCTCGCGTTGCTCCTCATAAAGCTAATTTGGATGAAGACTATGTGAAAATTAAAGAAGCAGCAAGACAAGATAAGGTTAATCGCAAATTGAACACTTGGTTTGAATCAAAAAGGGAAAGTACTTACATCGATATTGCCGATGACTTTCAAGAATGTGACGAACTTAAAGTTTGGATTTCTAAAAAATAGTACATAATAGTATATAATAGAAAAGGGTTTCAA